>NZ_JBYZMT010000001.1:0-137102 GCF_058215555.1 Streptomyces sp. JLBT605 | reverse complement strand
CGAGGGGGTTGTGATGCCGGGTTGATCGCGCTGGCCGAGGATGTTGCGCTCCTGGTCCCCGTCTTTCGAGCCGAGAGCTTTGCATCAAAACCTATCCAGGATAGCTACTCGGACTGAGGCGCCCTGGCGATGAACCCGGGCCGGCCGATGACGTCGCCGCCCGAAACTCAGTTCCTCGTCAGCACCGCAGCCTTCGCCGACCCGACCAGATGCTCGGGCTCGAGGACGAAGACCGGGATCACCCGGTCAGTCTTCTCCTGGTACTCGGCGTACGGCGGATACGCAGCGACCGCACGCTGCCACCACTGGGCCTTCTCCTCCCCGCTGACCTCACGCGCCATCATGCCCTGGCGTCTAGGACCGTCTTGCAGATCCACCCGCGGGTCGGCCTTGAGATTGAAGTACCAGACCGGGTGACGCGGGAAACCGCCCTTCGACGCCACCGCCGCGTACCGCCCCTCATGCTCCACACGCATCAGCGGAACCTTGCGGACCCTGCCACTCCTCGCACCGCGCATCGTGACAATGACGACCGGCAGGCCCGTGTCCCAGAGCGTTGTGCCCTGCGTGCCACCCGAACTCTCATACAGCTCGACCTGTTCACGCACCCACCGTGCCGGACTCGGCTCGTACTCACCCTCAACAGCCATCACATACACCCCATCGTCGCGTACGGATTAAGCCGGGACAGTCCAACACAAGCCTCACACGAAGAGGAGACCACCGTTCCCGCTCTGCCGACATTGGGTGATGCGCAGTCACCTCACCAGAGCACGGAAGCGGGCATTGCTGGAACGGGCGCCATGCGATCCCACCACCCGCTCCCACTGGGCGCACGTACCCTCGACGAAGGCCCGGACGGCTTCCGGGTCAGCCTGACGCCAGCACGGGAACTGATCAAGCCATCGGCGAGCCTCCACCACCGAAGTGCCGTCCTCCATGAGTCGAACCGCGGTATACGCCGGATCCACCCACGCCGGCCCGCGAGCAGGCATAGCCCAGTCCACCAGGTAAGCACCACCCGGACCGATCATGAGGTTGTGCGGGTTGGTGTCCGTATGCAGCAGATGATCACCGTCCAGCAGAGCAGCCTTCCACGAGGGCAGGAAGGCACTCAGCCGATCACGCAACGAAGGGACGGCTGCATCGGGCCGAGACAGCCTCTCCATCCGCCGATGCAGATCCGCCACCGCCCCATGATCACGCGACCCCGGCCCCAGCCGTGCATGCCGCCCATCAATGTGATCGAACGCCAGAAAGAACCACCCCTCGATCTCTACGTGCCAACGAAGCCTCGGCCCGACACCCACAACCAACGGATTCACCACGACTTCCCAGAGCTGGGCCCGGCGGCCGTCCTCGTCAGCCACATCCACGCCCTTCAGGAACAGCACGTCGTCGGCAGTGCGCAGAGACAGCGCGACCGAACAGGTCAGCCCCCCTTCGACCGGCTCCGCCACGGACACCTGACCCGTGCGTGACTCGACAGCGCCCCTGACCACCGAGGAAAGACTCGACCAACCGGTACGCACTTCCAACCTCTCTCCTTCGGACTGGCCGGGGAAGTGACCCCCGGCCCTCCGGAGCGAGCCTCTACTCAGTCGCGCCACACTTACGGCAGCGAGTCTTACCACTCCACCCCACCCAGTCGTGATCGCAATCAGACACCTAGACACCTCCTCTTCCTCACCGGCACGGGGACTGTCCCAGCGCCGTCCTACTCAAACCCGCTCCGGGGCATTCTGATCACGGCAGCGCGGACACAGACACGGCGGGAACACCATGCTCAGTCCGTAGGGGTCAGTGTTCTCCCCCGCCATGACCTGCACCGTGCCCCTGTCCTCAGTCACGATGCCGTCTCGCGTGGCTCGGTAGACGCGCATAGTCATCCGAGAACCGTCCTCCGCGAACTCCGTTCTCTGACGCAACGTCATTTCGTCGCCTCGTCTCCGAGCCGGAGACTCCTGCGGTCGGACGCAGCCGATGGGATCCGACCCGGCCGTGCGCTCCGCCCCCTGTGCTTGCACCGATAGCCGCGCCGCACCGACGCCAGCGTTGGCCGACGCTCGGCGCGGCACTCCAGACACCGCACCAACCAGGTGCCCAACACCTTGCCCGGGTACGGCTCCAACGGCTCGAACCCCGCCTCCCGCATCCTGTCCACCGCCCACGCCGGCGAGGACACCTCCAGGAGCGTGCACGAAGATGGAACAACCGACGAGTCCACCGTCAGGGACACCGGGCCGCCGATCAGCAGGCCCAGACTCACCGCGCGCCGCCGATGACACGAACACCCGCACGCGTCCGCACGGCACATGCGGTGCGCCTCCACCAACCCCCCGAGCCGCAGCGCTGTCCCACACTGCGCCGACAGCCCACCGCCGCTCACCGCGCCACCCCCGCACTGCGGATGACGCCCGGCCCGACATCGAGAGCGTGACCCGCGAGCCACAGCACCCGACGGCCCTGCCGCAACTGCTGCTGCTCCCGCTCATACGCGACCACGTACGGCCGGACCAACGCGGGCGCACCCCCGTCAATCGGCAGCATCGGGACCATAGGTCGTACGAGCGTCGGCACGTCCACACCCCCGCCGACGGGCACGGGGCACCGCTCAGCAGCCGGAGGCGCTTCCAGTGACGCCACAGGTCGCGGGAGAGCCGCACGCGGAGCGGGCAGCGCCAACCCCGGTCGATGCCGCCCCCGTGAACGGCGAAATAAAACGGCACTCACCCAATCGAGTGCACACCGGATAAGGTCAACCACGTCATCAGCTCCCATTAGCTGGTGGCCACGCCCCCGGACCGGTCCCACGGTCGCGGGGGTCTTTCTTCCGGGGCAATCGTTGAGGTCATCAGTGGTCACTGGGGAGTTGACCGGCCATTGATTACTCTGGAAGCCCCGGTCAACCCCCTGGAGTCACCGTGAAGGACTTCGCCGACCTTGCCTCTCGGGCGCTACGGGACAGCGGCTACTCGATGCGAGCCGCCGCCAAGGCGATCAACTACGACCTGGCCTACCTCTCCCGCGTGCTGAACGGAAAACAGCGCCCTTCCCGCAAACTCGCGGACGCCCTTGACGACCTCGTCCAGGCCGGTGGAGCACTGTCTGGGGTCCTGCTCGACGTTGACGAGCAAGCCCGAGTCACCCGAAGCGCCGAGCAGCCATCCCGAGTGGACGCCGGAACGGTTGATGCCCTTGCCGGTGTCCTGGCCGCATACCGACGCTTGGATGATGCCGTGGATCCCAAGTCGGTCATCCCCGCGACTCTTGCGCAGGTACGCGAGGTCACGCACATGCTCAAGGGCGCTCGGGGACAGCATCGGGACGCGCTGACCGCCGTGGCATCGGAGTTCGCTCAGTTCGGCGGGTGGATGCTCGCCCAGGTCCGTCGAGACACCGAAGCCGTGTCACTGCTGACGCAGGCACTGGAACTGGCCGACGAGATCGAAGACGGCACGCTCGCTGCCCAGGCGCTGAACTTCCGGGGATACCTCGCGCGTCAGCAGGGACGCCAGCAGGGTGTAGCCCGCTGGTACTCAGCTGCCGCCCACACGCCAGGCGCGCACCCCGCTCAACGCCTCGGCGACACGCTCCAAGCGGCAGCCGGACTAGCCTCCATGGGAGAGACCAACCGCGCCCTGCGAATGATGGACGATGCCGAGCGACTGGCCGACGTCGCCGCAACCATGCCACCGCCCGAGACGGCCTACTGGCTGACGCCAGAGTTCAACCGGCTGAACATGGGCCTGTGCACCCTGGCACTGGAACGCCACGACGAAGCCGCCGATCACCTCTCGGCCGGCCTGGCGGGCCTGCCACAGGAGCTGCAAGGCGCCGTATGGACAGGAGAGCACCGCAGCGCACTGGAGAAAGCCATCGCAGCACGGTAAGGGTCGAAAGCGGCTGCGCTCTCCATCCCGGCCGTCCTCACCAGGCGACTTTGGCGGCATCGGCGAGCTACTGAGGTTGGGCTGGTGGATGGCACACCGACCGCCCGGGGCAGCAGGTCATGAGGTGAGGAGTCGGCTGGTGAAGCCGTCGCGGATGAGGGATTCGTAAGCGGCACGCACGTCCTCCGGGACGTCCTGCTCGATGGCGAACCCGAGCTTCGGATACTCGATCACCTGCTGAAGGTCTCGGCCCCGCCAACGGCTTGCCCCCGTCCTGGACCGGCTCAGAGAGTACCGATCTGTCCCAGCCGTCCCCGAAGTTCTTGAGAAGGCCCGAGCCTGAGCGCTGCGCCTTCACTCGGACTCTGGCGGGCCTACAGTCGTACTCACCCAACGGAGGTACGCCTCCGAACCAGCCACGATGGGCACGGCCGACACCTCCGGGTTCTTCCACGGGTGATCCTTCAGGAGACGTGACTCCAGCTCGGTGTACCGGTCTACTCGGGTCTTCAGAAGGAGTTGCCACTCCTCCCCAGTTCCGAATTCGCCCTCGTGCCAGAAGACGGAAACGACCGGACCAACGATCTGTGCTCCGGCCGCCAGTCGGCCCGTGACCGCCGACCGGGCCAGTGCTACCGCTTGCTCTCGCGTCTCCGTTGCTGTCGACACCTGCCAATAGTCAGCCATGCCAGCGACCCTATCCCCGGCACCGCGCGCTTGTGCCGGACATCAAAAGCGCACCGCAAGGACTACAGGTCGAAGTCGATGTAGTCGATGTCGGTGAACGCCACCAGGAGGCCGGCGGCGCGGCGGCCGCGGTCTTTGAAGTAGATCTCCTGGAGGCCTTCGGCGGCGATGTCGCGTAGTTGCTGCTCGGTGGCGCCCTGATCCTGGGCCTCGAAGAGGCGGGCGGCGTAGTGGGGTGGCAGGGCCTGGGTGAGGTGGCGCAGGCGGGCGTCGTCGGTGGTGCCGGGGGCTGCGGTGTAGCCGAAGCGGGCGTGGGTGTCGATGACGATTCCGCCGGTGGTGGACGCCACCCGCTTCACCCGCGCCCGGACCCTCGGCTGCCAGCGCTTCTTCACCTCGCGCTCTATGCGCGCGGCGAGGTCTTTGTGGGGCTTTCTGATCTGGTCTTTCACGTATCGCTCGACGGTGCGCTGGGAGATTCCGAGCAGCTCGGCGACCGGGCGGGTGCCTTTGTACTGCTTGACCAGGAACCGCATCTGCGCGCCGGCGGACTTGGGGATCGGGCGGGTGAACGCCTTTTGCACCGCCTCTTCGAGGCTGTCGTCGATCATGCCCATGGGCTACTCCTACTCCCCGTTGTCCTGGGCGTCGATCCGGCCGTCCTTGATGTACCGGGCGATGTTGAGCTCGTGCCCGTGCTCCTCGCGGACGCCCTCGGCCCACAGGGTGGTCTGGGTGCCCTCGTGCTTGACCATGCCCGGGCTCACGCCGAGCCGGAAGCCGCCCGGCAGCGGCTTGCCGTCCCGGTACGGCAGGAAGTCCAGCGGGCTCGGCCCAGGGGAGGCGTAGACGGCGCAGTCGGAGAGGACCGCGACGGGGAACTGGCCCGTGGCCTGGGCGAGCTTGAGCATCTTGCGGTGCATGTTGGTCCTGGCCTTGGAGATGACGGCCGCGCGGATGTCCGGCCGCCAGGTCGGGCGCTGGAGCGCCGGCCACGGCTGGCCGGGCCGCCAGCCGCCCCCGCGCGGGCGCTCGCGGAGCTTGCCGATGCCCCCCTTCACGGTGGCCTTGATCGCCGCGAGGACGATCGCCATCTCCGGGTCGGTCCGCTTGTGGCCGGCCATGGCCTCCAGGAATTCCTGCGGCGACATGTCGGCGGCGACTCCCAGGTCGGCCATTGTCTCGATGTACGCGTCGCGCAGCTGTCCGTACCAGGCGTCCAGGTAGCGGCCGTTTTCGTACCGGAGGTATGCCTCGAGCGGCGCGACGGGATAGCCGAGCTCCACCGCGTAGGCCACGGTCGGTGTGGCGTACCAGGCAGGGCCGGACGGCCGGACGCCGGTGGGCGTGAACGGCGAGGGCAGGCGCTCGTCCAGCTCGATGTGGGAGAGGTCCACCAGCCAGCTGCCGGGCAGCTTCGCGTCGAAGGCGGGTGCCTTGACGCGTACCGGGGCGCCGAGGCCGACCAGCGTGCCGTTGGCGGCCGCGGCGAAGGCCATGTTCACGTCGATGCCCACCACGTACCGCTGGAGGCATTCGTCGTCGGTGAGCGGCCGGGCCCAGTCGTACGCCTCCTCCACCAGGACCTCTTCCGGGGTCCGCTGGTGGAACCGGGGCAGGTCGGCGAGGAGCGGGTGCCCGTCCGGCGCCTCGCACGGCGCGCACTCCACGGGGTGGCTGCCGAGCGAGCCCGGGTTGTACTCGCTGTGCCGGCGGCCGGTCTCATCCGGCTCGCTCGCGCGGGTCGGCGGGTGCAGCGCGGTCATCAGCTCCAAGCCGTTGACGGCCGTGGAGCCGCGCGGGGTCATCACGCGGGTGGCGTAGGTGCCCAGCAGACGGGCGAGGTTCGCGGGCGGCAGCTGCGCCGCATCGCCCCAGGAGCGGGCGTCGAGCGCGTCCCAGCCCAGAACGCACAGCTGGACGCAGGAGCGCTGCGAGCCCTGCGCCGGGCGGTAGATCCTCGCCCACGGCCCGAATCCGCGCCGGGTGAGCTGCCAGTCGGCCTTGGCCAGCTGTGTGAGGACCTTGTGGCCTTCGGCCAGGCGGCCGGCGCGGCGCTCCTGATCACTGAGCCGGTCCGGCAGGCCGTACCGCGTCGCGGCGGCGTCGGTGAGGACCAGGACCGGATCGGCGTCCTTGCCGTTGCGGTTCAGGCGCGGTGCGCCGAGCTGGGCCTCGGACAGCGTCCACTCGATCAGCGCCGGCAGGGACTTGGCCGGGACGTCGAGGATCAGGCCGCCGACGCAGTACGCGGACACGTGTCCGTCGGCCACGTCGATGACGGCGAGCGGGCCGTGGGCGAAGCGCGGGTCGGTGGCCGGGGGCGGGGATGGCTTGGACGTCCCCGTCCCCGTCGCCGTCCCCGTCGCCGTCCCCGTCGCCGTCGCCGGCTTCGCGGCCGGGCGGCGTGACCTCGACGACGGGCTGGTGGGGGTTGGCGGAGCGGATGTGGTGGATGGGGGAGAGGGTGCGGGACGGGTGGTGGTGTTCTCCGGTGTCGTCGTGGGCGCGACTCGGTCGGTGGACGGAGTTCGCGCTTCCGGCACCTCGGGCGTGGCGGGCACCTCGGGCGTGGCGGGGGTGGCGGGGGTGGCGGGGGTGGCGGGGGCGGCGGGGCTGACGAGCACCTCGGCCGCTGTGCTGTCCGCGGGCGGCTCGGGGGTGGTGGCGGGGAAGCGGGTGGCCAGGCCTTCGAGAAGCCGGGCGTAGGCGGCGCGCTTCGGCGGCCGCGGCTCGCTGCGACCGGCCTCCCAGTTCCCGACCGACTCGCGGCGGGTCTGCAGGGCCCTCGCGATCTGGTCCTGGCTCAGCCCGGCCGCTTCCCGGAGTCGCTTGCGCTCGGCAGGCGGCGGCAGGGGATCCTGGGCGACCTGCTCAAGCAGTGCGTCGACCGCGCTGAACAACGTCTCTTCATCGTTGGGCACAAGGACCACCTCCACCACTTTCCACCGCAGATCCTACACAGAAGACCGCCTGTGGATTGCTCCTCGTTTTCACGTTGATTGCGCATGGATAGGGGTCCGGCGATAGCCCGATGGGCGGGGGAGTGGGGTGGGTTATCACGCCGTGACAGGTCACGGCGGGGATGTTATGCCCGAGTTGGGGCTTTGCCGGTGATGAAGAAGTGGAGTTAGGTAACGTGTCGGGGCCATGTTTGATCACGGGTGTTAGTAGAGTGCCGTCATGGCTTCACCAACATCACAGGGCGACCGCGAGAAGGTCGTCTCCAAGCTGCCTTCCTGGCTCCGCCAGGAACTGAAGATCCGGGCCGCCCAGCACGGCATCGAGATCCAGGAAGCGGTCGGGCAGGCCATCACCGCGTGGCGTGGCCTCGGCTCGAACCTCTCGCCCGTCGACACCTCCGGTGCCGAATCGTTCTCCACGTTCCTCCCGGCTCCTCTCTGGGCCGGCTTCCGCGCCGACTGCAAGAACCGCGGCGTCTCGCTCATCCAAGGTCTGGCGCAGTCGGTGCAGTTGTGGTTGGACAGCAACCCGGCCCCCGCGGTGCGGCGGCCGACGATCGTCCGCCGGATCGTGGTCTGCAATCAGAAGGGCGGGGTCGGGAAGACCGCCGTGACGGCAGGCACTGGTGAGGCGCTGGCCGAGGACCCGGCCGCCCTGGTGCCGGTACGGGTGTCCAAGCACTTCGCCGCGCTGCTCGAGGACGAGGACGACGACCCCCTGACGTTGGAGGACCTGCCGGGCCTCGGGCAGCGTGTCCTGCTCATCGACTTCGACCCGCAGGGACACCTGACCAAGCAACTCGGACACGACCCGCTCCCGATGGGCAGCGACTCCCTCACCAACCACATGGCGGGCGACGCCAAGGGGGAGCTGCGGGACCTCATCGTCGCCATAGACGACGAGCGGTTCGGCGACCGGCTCCACCTGCTGCCCGCCTGCACCGACGCGTTCCTCCTGGACGTGCGCCTGGCCAGCGTCCGGGCGCGGGAGGCCGCGCTGGAGCGGGCCCTTGCCCCGGTCGAGTCCGATTACGACGTGATCCTGATCGACTGCCCGCCGAGCCTGGGCCTCAGCATGGACGCCGCCGCGTACTACGGCCGGCGCCGCCCGGAGGAGGTGCCCGGCAACTCCGGAGTGCTGATCATCGTCCAGGCCGAGGACAGCAGCGCGGACGCGTACGAGCTGCTCACCACGCAGATCGAGGACATGCGCAGCGACCTCGCCCTGGACATCGACTACCTCGGCATCGTGGTGAACCACTACGACGCCCGCCGTGGCTACATCGCCACCTCGTCCCTGCAGTCCTGGATGGACATAAAGGATCCGCGAGTCGTCGGCGTCATCGGGGATCTGAAGGAGCAGAAGGAAGCGGTCCGGGTGAAGCGGCCGCTGCTCGCCTACGCCCCTCGGTGCGACCAGTCGGTGGCCCTGCGCGCCCTGGCCCGGGAGATCAGCAAGTGAGCAAAGCCAAAGACCTGGGGCCCGGCGCGTCGTTCGGTCAGGCCCGGACCGTCAGCGCGCGGCGCGCGGCGATCGGCGCGGCCACCATCGCGCCCACCGTGGGCGTGCCGGAGCCGACCGAGCTTCCCGTCGACCAGATCGGCCAGAACCCGGACAACCCCCGGGAGGAACTGCGGGACCTGGAGGGTCTGGCCGACAGCATCCGGGAGATCGGGCTCGTCAACGCCATCACCGTTGCCTCCGTCGACGCGTATCTGCGGGAGCGGCCGGACCGTGCGGAGGATGTCGAGGAGAGCGCCCGGTACATCGTGGTGGACGGGCACCGCAGGCTGGAGGCCGCGCGGCTGGCCGGTGTCCGGACGATCCGGGTGAGCGTCGACAACGCGCTGGTGTCCACGGACGAATCGCTGCTGGAGGCGGCGTTCGTCGCCAATGTGCACCGCGACGACATGAATCCGCTGGAGCAGGCCCAGGCCCTCCGGACGCTGGTGAACTTCTACGGCTCGCAGAGCAAGGCGGCGAAGCGGCTGGGGATCGCGCAGTCGACCATCTCGTCGAAGCTGTCCATCCTCGACCTCGATCCGCGGTTGCAGGCCGATCTCGTCGAGGGGCGCCGGAAGGTCGAGCACGTCCGCAACCTGGCCAAGCTCTCGGCGGAGGAGCAGCACCGGGAGGCGGATGCGCGGGCGGCGGCCGGGGAGCGCAGGCGCTCGGCAGCGCGCGAGCTATCACGGCGTGATAGCTCGGAGGGCGTGGATGAGCTATCACGGCGTGATAGGTCTCAGGATGCGGGCGAGCTATCACGGCGTGATAAGTCCGAGGGCGCGGACGGGCTATCACGGCGTGATAGGTCCGGGGAGACGGCTGGTGACCTATCACGGCGTGATAGCCCGGTGGCGGCAGGCGGTCGTGCGGGGGTTGAGGAGCTTCCCGGTCAGCGGCTGGAGCAGGCGGGACAGCCGCAGGGCGAGGTGCCGGCGCCCAAGCCGCAGATGAAGATGCCGTGGCACGACGGGAATCAGGTCGCGGATCTGGTGCTGATGAAGATGAGCGACGAGCAGCGGGAGCGGCTGTTCCAGCGGCTGCTGCTGGCGCGCAACCGGCCGGTCGCCGAGCCGGGCGCGCCCCTCGCCTGACGTCTCGGTGTGGCTGATATCCGGGCGGCGCGGTCACCGGGCCCTTTGGGGTGACCGCGCCGCCCGGGGTCTCACCAGGACTGGCCCGCCGGCTGCCGGGTGGTGGCGTTGAGGCGGTTGAAGAGGTTGGCGACGCCGATCTGGAGGATCAGGGCGGCGCGTCCCTGCTCGTCGTAGTGCTTGGCGACCTCGTCCCAGACCTCGTCCGGCACCGGGTCGGTCCGGTCGGCGAGCCGGGTGGCGCCCTCGGCCAGCGCCAGGGCGGCGCGCTCGGCGTCGCTGAAGTAAGGGGCCTCGCGCCAGGCGGCGACCGTGAAGACCTGCTCGTCAGTCGCACCGGCCTTCTTGGCGGAGCGGGATGCCGCGTCGACGCAGGCGCTGCAACCGTTGATCTGGCTCGCCCGCAGGTGGACCAGTTCGAGCGTGAGGTCCGGAACCCCGCCCTTCCTCGTCGCCTTCATCAGGCCGCCTATGGCCTGCCAGGCATCCGGGAGGACGGCGGCCGGGTTCTGCATGCGTGCTTCCATGATGGCTTTCCCTCGGGGTCTTCGGGTGGCTAGGGCCGGCTCAGCCGGTTGGGGTGGCACCTATCTGACGGTTCTGATCGAACGGATGTGACCGCTGGGGCGGCATCCGGAGCCTGCCCCCGACCGGGTTCGTCCGACTCGCGCCCGTCGCCCGGGTGGTCGTGGCGGGGGAGTGGCCGATCGTCGTGGCGGACCAGCGGCCAGTCGATGGCGACCCGGGCCGCCTGGGCGAGGTAGTTGGTGAAAACGCTCAGGGCGACGTGCGCGACGACCTCGGCGATCTGTCCGTCGGACAGTCCGCCGTGGCGGGCGGCGGCCAACTCCTCATCGGTTATCACGCCGTGATAGCGGACCAGGGCGAGAGCGAGGGCGAGGGCCGCCGCCGTGCGGGGGTCGTCCGACCGGCCCCGGCGGGCGCCGGCGGCTTCCGCCTCGGTCAGCCCGAGCACCTTGGTGCCGATGTAGGTGTGCTGGGACAGGAGGTAGTCGGAACCGTTCTCCTGAGCCACCAGCAGCGCGATGCACTCGCGCATCGGGGCCGGGAGACTGCCGCCCCGCAGGGCGGTGAACAGGTCCAGGAATCCCTTCAGGGCCGCCGGGCTGTTCGCCATCGCCTTGGCCAGGTTGGGCGTGATGCCCAGGGCCCGCTGCGTCCGCGCGAGCAGCTCGGCGGCCTCTCCGGTGGCGGTCTCCGGCTGGATCAGGGGGAGTCCCGACCGGCTCGGAGTCTCACTTTCCGGATCTGCGCCGTCTCTCCTGGAGAGAGGTTCCGGATCCCCTTCGGCGAAGGGGACGGCGGCGGGCTCCACACCTCACCAGGCGAGGATTCCGTCGTGGTTGACGAAGGTGCCGGTCGGGCCGTCGGCGTCCAGCGTCGCCAGCTGCACGGACATCTCCGCGCCCTGCTGGGCCGTGCGGTAGCCGGTGTGGTTGGTGATGTCGGTGGCGCACCAGCCGGGGTCGGTGGCGTTGACCTTGATCGTGGTGTCCCACAGCTCCTTGGCGTAGGCCACGGTGACCATGTTGAGCGCGGTCTTGGAGGAGTTGTACGGCAGGTTGTTGATGGGCCAGATCGGGTGGTCCTGGACCAGGGCGTCGTTGATCGAGCCCATCTGGCTGGAGACGTTGACGATCCGGCCCGCCTTGGACTTGCGCAGCAGGGGGAGCATGGCGTTGGTCACCGTGACCACGCCGAAGACGTTCGTCTCGTAGACCCGCCGGATGGTCTCCAGGGTGGTGGCGCTGGGCTTGCCCTCCTCCAAGGAGACCGTGATCCCGGCGTTGTTCACCAGGATGTCCAGGGCGCCGTACTCCTTCTCGATCCACTCCGCGGCGGCCTGCACGCTGGCGGCGTCGGTGACGTCGATCCGGACGAAGGGCTGGCCGATTTCCTTGGCGGCGGCCTGGCCGCGCTCCTCGTCGCGCGCGCCGATGATGGCGGTGATGCCGCGCTCCGCGAGCTGCTTCGCGGTCTCGAAGCCGATTCCCTTGTTCCCGCCGGTGATCAGAGCAATGGTCATGTGGGGGTCCTCGCTTCCGGTGCTGTGCCGATTCCTGAGACGGCTGGAGAGACGCTCTCTGTTCGCTCCAGTCCCGATCGGCTCGGGCCCGGGAGCTGTTGCCAGCCTGCGGGGCGGCGTTGATACATTCGCGATTCGTTCGCGATGGACAGCCGGTCATGCGCTTCCGGCTCTCCGTGCAGCGACTTCGGGAGACGACATTGGGTGTGCGTTTCGCAATCCTGGGCCCGGTGGAGGTGTCGGCAGACGGCCGGCGGGTGCCCGGGGCGGCACCACGGCACCGGGCGGTGCTCGGCTACCTGCTCCTGCACGCCGGGACCGTGCTCAGCGCGGACCGTCTCATCGACGCGATGTGGGGCCTGACTCCGCCGGACACCGCGCGGGCCCAGATTCACGCCGCGGTGACGGCGATCCGCCGGGTGCTGCGCCAGGCGCAGGCGGCGCAGTTGCTGGAGACGCGGGCGGCCGGATATGTGATCCTTCCCCGGCCCGGGCAGCTGGATCTGGAGGAGTTCACCGGCAGGGTCGCGGCGGCCCGGGGACAGGCCGACGCCGACCCCGCGGGGGCTGCCCGGCAGATCCGGGCCGCGCTGGAGCTGTGGCGGGGGCAGCCGTTCGCCGATGTGCACGTCGACTACGTACCGGATGCGCGGGCGCGACTGGACGAGCGGCGGCTGACGGCCTTTGAGCAGCTGGCCGAGCTGGAGCTGTCCCTGGGCCGGCACGACGCTCTGATCGACGAGCTGGCCGCACAGGTCTCGGCGCATCCTCTGCGGGAGCGGCTGTCGGGGCATCTGATGCTCGCCTTGCACCGCGCGGGGCGGCAGACCGACGCGCTGTCCGTCGCGCGGAATTTCCGGGCCACGCTCGGCGAGCAGCAGGGGCTGGAGCCGGGCCGGGCCTTCGTCACCCTGGAGCGGGCGATCCTCCGCGACGATCCGCAGCTCGATCTGGAGCCGGGGTCGGGCTATCACGGCGTGATAGGTACAGGGGGCTCGGCGAGCTATCACGGCGTGATAGCTCGAGGGAGCCGGGTGGCCTATCACGGCGTGATAGGTCCAGAGGGCCGGGCCAACTATCACGGCGTGATAGATCCAGGGGACCCGGAGACCTATCACGGCGTGATACATCCGGCGGGCCCGGAGACGGATCACGGCGTGATAGATCCGGGGGGCTCGGAGAACTATCACGGCGTGATAGGTGCCAGGACGCCGTCCGGCCCGGAACCCGGCGGACTTCCCGCGCGGCCTGCAGGCCGGCAACCTGCCGGTGACGGCGAGGTCGTCGGCGGCTCGCCGAGCAGCCCGGGCGCCGAGCAGGGTGGCGGACCGGGCGTCGGGCACGGCGCCGGGCAAGGCGGCTCCGGGGCGGGCGCCGGGCAGGGTGGCGGCCTCGGGCACGGGCCGGGTGGCGGTGCCGGGCGTACGCCGCCGGACCGGCAGCCCCGGCGGGCGAACTTCCTGCCGTACGACACCCCCGACTTCGCCGGGCGAGCCGTCGAGCTCGACCGGCTCCTGCCCGAGCGGTCCGGCGGCGGGGGGCAGGTCACCGTCTCGGCGATCGACGGCATGGCGGGGATCGGCAAGACGACGCTCGCCATCCACGCCGGGCACCGGCTCGCCGAGCGGTTCCCCGACGGGCAGCTGTTCGTCGACCTCCAGGCGCACACGGTGGGTCAGGCGCCCGTCGAGGCGGGTGCCGCGCTGGAGATCCTGCTGCGGCAGCTGGGTGTGCCCGCCGAGCGCATCCCGGCCTCCGACGTGGACCGGGCCGCGCTCTGGCGGGCCGAGCTGTCCGGCCGACGGGTGCTCGCGGTGCTGGACAACGCCGCCGGCACCGACCATGTGCGGCCGCTGCTGCCCGGCGCCACCCGCAGCCTGGTCCTGATCACCAGCCGGCGGAGGCTGACCGGGCTGGACGGCGCCCATGCCCTGTCCCTGGATCTCCTGCCGGCCACGGACGCCATCGAGCTGTTCACCCGGATCGTGGGGGAGCGGGCGGACGCCGAGCCGCTGGCGGTCCTCGATGTGCTGCATCTGTGCGGCTTCCTGCCGCTGGCGGTCCGTATCGCCGCGGCGAGGCTGCACCACCGCCCGCAGTGGACCGTCGCCTATCTGGCCGACCGGCTGCGCGACCAGCGCCGCAGGCTGACCGAGCTGTCCACCTCCGAGCGGGGGGTGGCGGCCGCCTTCGGCCTGTCGTACCAGCAGCTGGCCCCCGATCAGCAGCGCATCTTCCGGCTGCTGGGCCTGCACCCGGGGCGCGACTTCGACAGCTGCGCGACCGCCGCGCTGGCCGGCGTCCCGCTGGAGAAGGCGGAGATGCTGCTGGAAGACCTCCTGGACGCGCATGTGCTGGTGCAGCACGAGCCGGGCCGCTACACCTTCCACGATCTGCTGCGCGAGCACGCCCGCGCGACCGCCTGCGCGGTGGAGACCGCCGACGCCCGGCGCGCCGCGCTGACCCGGCTGTTCGACCACTACCTCTACACCGCGCTGACCGCCATCGACGTCCTCTTTCCCGACGGGAAGGAGCGCCGGCCGCGCGTCCCCCGGCCGAAGACGCCACTGGTGTCCTTCGGCGGTTCGGGGGAGGCGACCGGCTGGCTGGACGCCGAGCGCGCCAACCTCATCGCCGTGGGCAGCTACACCGCCGACCAGGAGTGGCCCGCGCACACCACCCGGCTGGCGACGGTGCTCCACCGCTACCTGTACGACCGCGCCCACCACGCCGACGCGCTGGCGCTGTACGCCCAGGCGCTGCGGGCCAGCCGCCGCCTGGGGGACACCCCTGCCGAGGGGCGGGTGCTGACCGATCTGGGCTGGCTGTACTGGCGGCAGGGGCGGGACGATCAGGCGGCGGAGCACGCGCGGCGCGCCCTGGAGCTGTGCCGGGGCAGCGGCGACCGGCTGGGCCAGGCGCGGGCGCTCCATGCTCTGGGCTTCGTGTGTCTGCGGCGGCGGGAGGACGATCAGGCTCACGCCCACTTCGGGCTGGCCCTGGAGCTGTTCCGGGGGATCGGGGACCGGCTCGGCGAGGCCGCGGCGCTGGCCGGTGTGGGCACCGTCCACGAGCGGCTCGGGCGCCTGGAGCAGGCCCATGCTCACCACCGTCAGGCCCTGGCGCTCTACCGGGAGCTGGGGAACGCCGGCGGCGAGGCGGTGGCGCTGGGCAATCTCGGCGTGGTCTTCCGGCGGCAGGGCCGTCTGCCCCAGGCCCATCACCACTTCCGGCGGGCGGCCGAGCTGCACGGCGAACTCGGCAACCGGGGCCATCACGCCGAAATACTCAACGGCCTGGGCGATACCGCCCGGGCGATGGGTGATCCGGGCCGGGCCCTGGAGCACCACGGGGCCGCGCTCGCTCTCGCCTGTGAGGTGGGCTTCCGGCCGGAGGCGGCCCGCGCCCACACCGGTCTGGCCCGCGCCCATCGCGATCTGGGCCGCACCTCCCCGGCCCGCCATCACGCCGGGGAGGCCCTGACGCTCTATCCGGGGACCGGTGTGCGCGAGGCCGAGGAGATCCGCGCGTTCCTGGTGGAGCTGGACTCGCCGGTGGAGCCGGACGAGCCGGCCGGGTGGCCGGGTGCGTGTGAGGCCGGGGCGGCCCGCGTGCTGCGGGCCGCCCCGGCCCCTCCCCTCCTCGCCCGTTAGCTGATCTTGTACTGGGCCATCATCCCCATCGCGGAGTGGTCCAGCAGATGGCAGTGGTAGACGTACGTGCCGGTGTAGGTGTCGAAGGTCACCTGGACCTTGACGGTCTCACCGGGGTTGAGGTTCACCGTGTCCTTCAGGCCCGTCTCGGAGGGCAGCGGTGGCTTGCCGTTGCGCTCCACCACCCGGAACTGCACCAGGTGCATATGGAAGTTGTGCGGGGCGCGCTTGTTCGGGTTGGTGATGGTCCAGATCTCGCTGGCGCCGTGGCGGACGAAGGTGTCGATGCGGTTCTCGTCGTACACCTTGCCGTTGATGTACCCCTTGTCGTCCGGGGAGCCGGTCTCGTCCATGCGCAGCTCCACGGTGCGCTCCACGGTGGGCGTGGGCAGCGGCGGCAGGGTGCGCAGGACGGAGGGGACCTCGCTGTCGTCGGTCTCGGTGCGTACGACGTCGAAGCGGAGCACCTGGCCGATCTGGTCGGCCGGTCCGGGAGGCGAGGTGTTCTCCAGCACGATCTGGGTGCCGACCGGGTAGCGGGAGAAGTCGATGACGACATCGGCGCGTTCACCGGCGGAGAGGAAGACCGAGGTGCAGGTGAGCGGGGCGGGCAGCAGGCCGCCGTCGGTGCCGATCTGGATCATCTCGCCGCCGTCGGCCAGGCGCAGTTTGAAGGGGCGCAGGTTGGAGGCGTTCAGCAGCCGGAAGCGGTACTTGCGGGCGGCGACCTGGAAGTAGGGGTATGCCTTGCCGTTGGCGAGGATGGTGGTGCGGCCGAGCGCGTCGCCCATGACGTACACGAGCTGGCCGGCGTCGTCGAAGCGGGCGTCGCGTATCGCTATCGGGATGTCGTACGCGCCGGACGGCAGCGGCAGGCTCTGCTCGGTGTCGTCGGTGAGCAGGTAGGAGCCGGACAGGCCGCGGTAGACGTGCTCGGACTCCATGTGGTGGGCGTGGTCGTGGTACCAGAGCGAGGCGTGCGTCTGCTTGTTGGGATAGGTGTAGACGCGGGTGGTGCCGGGGGCGAAGGTGTCCATCGGGTCGCCGTCGTTCTCCGGGGTCACCGCGGCACCGTGCAGGTGGACCGCGGTGGGCGCGTCCAGGCCGTTGGTCTGGCGTACGACGACGGGGCGGCCGGAGCGGGCCTTGATGGTGGGCCCGGGGAAGTGGCCGTTGAAGGTGAGGAGTTCGGTCTGCCTCCCGGGGATGATCTCCTTGGTGACGCGCCGCGTGGTCATGGCGTAGGTGTCCACGCCGTTGCGCGTACAGATGGGCTTGAGCACCGGGGGCACCGGCATGGCGAGACGGAACTTCTCCACCGTGATCGCCGCCGCGGGGGCGGGCTTGGGGCCGTCTTTCGCCTGCCCGCCACCGCGTGCGGCCAGCACGGGGGTGAGCGCGGCTCCGGTGAACGCGGCCGTGCCGGTGGTGACGATGGCGGCGCCGAGCACGGTGCGTCGGGTGACCATGGCAATCCTCCTCAGTGCGGGTTGCGCGGACGCGCGGTGTTGTGCGGGCGCGCGCGGTGAGTGCAACAGGACGCGCTTGAGCGGTACTCGGGTATGGCGGTGCAAGCGGCCCCGAGCTGCGGGTATACCGATGAGCGCATGGATGGCTGATGTCTGAGGCGCGCGGATGAGCACAGTCATGTGTGCAGTGATCACGCCGACTCCGCGTTCTTGCGGGAAGATGGTGCGTACCAGGGGACTTTGGCGCGTCCGGCCGCCGGGGGTGGTCCGTCCTGTTATGGTCGGGCGCAAATCTCCGGTGTCGCTAGACCGGATGCTGAACGGGGTGGAGGGGACCTGGGACACGTAGCCCTACAAAACGGGCCGTGTTCTCAGGGGACCTGCTGATCAGGTGCCATACATCCCTGGTGTCACGCGGCGAGCAGCTCAGACATGCACACGGCCACCACAGCTAAGAGAGGCGGAAGTCGCGATGAAGGTCATCGCCGTCGCAACCCAGAAGGGGGGAGTCGGTAAGACCAGCACCACCGTCAATCTCGGTGCGGGCCTGGCGCTGTCCGGCGCGCGGGTGCTCGTGGTCGACCTCGACCCCCAGGCCCAGGCCGGCACCGCGCTGGGGGTGAACCTCGCCGGTCAGCACCAGCTGGCCCGCTCGCTTGGCTGGGCGCTGCAGACCCGGCTGCGGGGGATCCGGACGGATCTGGCGCGCATCTGGTACGACCGCAGCGAGCTGCTGGCCGAATGGGAGGACGCGGGCACGCTGCACCTGCTGGCCTGCGAGGAGTCGACCATGTCGGGGGCCCAGGATCTGATCCACATGAAGGGGTATCAGTCCACGCCGGTGCTGCGGAGGATCCTGCTGGAGGCCTCCGAGCACTTCGACTTCGCGGTCATCGACACCGCGCCGGCCGTCTCCTCGCTGACGGCCACCGCACTGGCCGCCGCCGACTACGTGGTGACGGTGTGCACCCCGGAGTACCCCGCGCTCAAGGGCGCGGCCGCCACGCGCGGCACCGTGCGGTACGTCAAGACCCGGACCAACGGCGAGTGCGATCCGCAGTATCTGGGGGTCGTCCTCAACCGGTCGAATCCGCCGTCGAAGTGGAAGTCCCAGGAGGTCAACATCCGCAACGGCATGCTCAACGCGGATCTCCAGCCGTTCGTGACCGACATCCGGGTCGACAACCGGATCTCCGACTCCTTCGCCTACGGAGTGCCGGCGGCCATCCGGTACGCGAACCTGGTGCCCGGCAAGCTGTACGCGAAGCTGATGAAGCAGGTCCTGGAGCGGATGCGGCAGCCGGCCGAGAAGTGGGAGATCCCGGGGCTGATCGAATCGGAGACGGCCGGTGAGTAGCGGCGAGGAGCCCGCTGGGCGGCAGTCGCGCGAGAAGCCCCGGAAGAAGGCACCCCGTCACTTCAAAGTCGCCGGCGCGGCACTGGTGCAGGGGCTGATCGAGGGTGCGGAGGCGGTCGCGGAGCGTTCCTTCCTCGGCAGGGCCGGGACCGCCCCGCCGGTTGTGCCGGGCTCGTCCGCACCGGGGCAGTCCGCACCGGGTGCGGGCAGCGGGGGACCGGGCGGCGCGGAGCCGGGGGCCGCGGCGCCCACCGCCCCTGCAGCTCCTGCCGCGCCCACCGCTCCTGCAACTCCTGCCGCCCCTACCGCTCCTGCCGTCCCTGCCGCGCGGGCTCGACCCGCCTCGCCTGCTCCGCTCGCACCGCCCGCTCGACCCCGGCCGGCTTCCAGCGGGCAGGTGAGGGAGGACGGGGAGCCGGTGCGCTGGGCTCACACGGCGGTGCACGAGAGCTTCGCCTCGGCGCGCATCCACTCCGGAAAGTGGCGCAGCCACGGCTTCCGGATCGATCCGGAGGTGCTGGCGGCGCTGAAGGACCGGCTCTACGCCGACCGCCGGACGTCGGGCATCACCGGCCTGAGCCAGGGCCACTACGTGGACGCGGCGCTGCGCCACCTTCCTCAGAGCGTCGACGAGCAGATCGCCATGGCGCAGGAATTCCTCGATGAGCGGATGGGCTGCGTCGAGCCGGGCAGGCAGTCGACCTACCGGGTGGGGGAGCAGGTTTACGCGGTGATGACCCAGCTCAATCGGGCGTTGCAGGAAGCCGACTACGGGCGGAAAGGGCTCTACGTCGTATCCGCCGCACTGGAACGTTTCCTCTTCACTCTTCAGAGTGAAGGTGCATTGCTGCGTCCCGAACGCCGACGGCGTCAGGCGGGGCCGCCACGAGTTTTCCCGCGCGACCCCGAGATGACCTGACTGCATTTCAGATATCCTGACCGCTGTGGCCTCCGCGTCCGCGTGGAGGCCACAGCCACGCTCTGACCTGCGAGTTGTTGCGATGGAAGTTGCGATGCGCGTTGCGCTGTTGCGAGCTGTCGCGCGGACGTTCGGTCTACCCCGGCAGCCGCTTTACCGCCCGACAAACAATCTGACGCGAGATTGAAATTCGAACATTCGGCTTAAGGGAATTCCCTTGTCGACCTCCGAGTTCAGGCATACTGGAAATCGCAAGTCGGGAGACCATGCGATCGCTGTCTAGTGACGACAGGGGTGCTGCATTGTGATTCGCTCCGTTGTTGTGCGCGCCGAACCAGGCAGGGACCGGGGAAGGGCCGGGGAGAGGAGGCGAGGTAGCCAATGTTGTTGACCGAGCCGCTCAGCGCGAGTGCCGTGGCCACGGCCGCCGGCCTGAGCGAGTCGTGGGCCTGGCGGGCCCGGGACCAAGGCATCCTGCACGAGCCCCACTTCGAGGATTCGGTGGTGGCGCTGCGCGTCTACGCCTTCGTCTCCCAGATCGTGTGGCCGGGCATCCGGCGCCCCCGCAGCGCCCGCCAGGACCTGGAGCTGTGGCAGTCGACGGCCGTCGAGGCGGCCCGGCAGGCGGTCTCCGATCCTCGGACCACTCCCGACACCGCGCTGTGGGTGCTGGAGGACTCGGTGCGTCTGGTCACCACTCCCGCGGAGCGTGCCGCCTTCGACCTCGAGCATCTGGACGGCCGGGTCGCCTTCCGCATTCCGGTCGGGAAGTGGACGGCCGAGCTGCCGCTGGCCATAGCGAAGTTGCCCCGCCGCCGGCGCCGTGGACCGACCTCGAAGTCAGCCGCCGCATGATCCTTCAGGAAAGAAGGGACGGCCCGGAGTGCGCACCCCGGGCCGTTCCACAAGCCGACGGCGCCGTTACGGCGACCGCCGCGTGAAAGGAGTAACAGCCGTCACCGACTGACCGAAGCCATCTCGCGCTCACCTTCTGCCTCCCCAGGCGCATGAGTCGCGCGGTGCCTCCGCTTCCTTCCACCCATCACCCAATCCATGGATCCGGTTGTCGTCTTGGCTGGCGCTACCGGACCCACCATGGGTCATTGCAATTGGGGGTCATCATAGCTGCCGTCGCGCCTGTTGAATTCGCGCTGCCTCAAAATGACATCACATCGTCACCCACACCTCGCAAAAGCCGTCAAAAACGATCTGGACCGTCCGCTGGGCGGACCGTTCAGGACGCTGTGAGCCACGGCGGATCGCCACCCTTGCGCCGACAACGGGTGAAGGTGCCCTGGCGGCTGGTGGCGTCGGCGGACTACGCGGATGTGGCGCTCAGCGTCTATATGAAGATCAAAGCGCTCGCCATGCGCCCGCAGCACTGCACCGCGGGGGTGCGGACCATCGCCTCGTTCCTGGGCGTGAGCAAGTCCTCCGTCGAACGAGGCCAGGCGCAGCTCAGCCGCCCCGACTCCGCAGGCGTGGTGGAGCTGCTGAGCACCCGCAGGTCACTGCCGGGCGGCACCGGGGCGACCGCGGTGCGCAGCGTGCGGCCCATGACGGCGGGGGAGCGGTTCGTGTGGCTGCCGGTGGCGGCCTGCGAGGCGCTGACTCCTCGTCAGCTGCGGGCGTACGCGGTGCTGGCCTACGCGGTCGCGCAGCGGATCCCGATCACCGAGGCGGAGCTGGCGGGCCATCTGCGGATCCACAGTGGGGAGCGCGCCGGGCAGTCGCTGTCGGTGTGGGCGGCCGGTGAGGTCGTCGACGCCCTGGAGGCCAAGGGGTGGATCGCGGTCGACCGCCGGGCCGGGGAGCGGGGTCGGCATCTGTTCACCGTCTACGACATCCCGCCCTCGGCGGCGGAGGAGCGGATGCCGGACGAGGCGCCGCCGACCGGGCCCGCGCAGGGGGCCGGTGAGCCGGGCGCCGACGCCGAAGCCGGGGGAGCGGCGGAACGGGCTGAACCGGAGGCGCCCGAGGCTCCGATGGAGTCGGTTCGGCCGATGGAGCCGGTTGAGTCGTCGGCGGAGCCCCAACCTCCGGTTTGCAGCGGGCAGTTGAGTCCGTGTGTTAGTGACGGATCGGGTTCGCAGGTTGATGACGGATCGCTCGTGTACAAGGAAGACCTAAAGATTGACCGACATGATGACGACGCCGGGTTTTTCCTACCCGCCGTAGGCGAAATGACCGTAAGTGGGGCGCGCGAAGAGGCGAATGCGCCCCGCTCGACAGAGCGGCGTTCGGCAGAGCCGCCGCGTCTCGCGCTACGCGCGGAGGCAGGCAGATCCGTCTCACCACCCCGGAGCAGACACAGCGGTGGGACGGGGCAGGGGGGCAGACCGCCGTACGGTGGGCCGCCGCTGTCGCTCAGCCCGCGGATCTACGGGGTTCTGGAGCCGGTGCACTGGCTGCTGGCCCGCGTCAGCAACGTCTACGTCCAGCGGAAGATCGCCCGGGAGGTCGGTCGGCAGCTGGGGGAGGGGATGTCCGAGCAGCGGTTGCGGCACCGGCTCACCGTGCGGCTCGCGCGGAGCGAGGTCGGCGACATCCGCGATCCCGGCCGCTGGCTGCTGGGCGTGGGGCTGCCGCGCTGGGGCTGCGGGCTGTGGGAGTGCGAGTCGGGCGTGCTGTGGTCCACCGGGGCGCGCTGTGTGGTGTGCGAGGAGCTCGCCGGCGAACGGCGTACCGTGCGGCAGGCGCTGCGGGAACAAGCCGGGCTGGAACAGGAACTGTGGGAGCAGGCGGAGCAGGACCAGACGCCGGAGGAGGAACCGGCCCCGGCAGCCTCGCAGCCCGGTCAGGGGCGTGCGTGGCTGCCGGAGCAGGCTGGGGAGTCCGTAAGAGCGCGCTGGGAATCAGAGGTAGCGGAAGGAAGACCTGCCGGAGGAGTTGTCGAGGGCACGATCGACATAGGCGCCGTCGGCGATGGGGACCCCGGCCAGATACTCCGGTGGTAGGTCGAAGGCGTCGACAAGGGTGAGCATGTGCGGCGCGAGTTCGGCGACCACCGCTTCGAGCGCGTGCGGCAGCGCCCGAACGTGGTCGGCGGTGATGTGGCCCTCGGCGAGCAGATCACCGCTGTGCTCGGTGAGCTGCTGGAGCAGGAAGAGCCTGCACAGGTTCGCCAGGAGGGTGCGCGCCATGGGGTCGGCCGCCTGGTCGACGGCCGCGAGCAGGGCGTCGGCGGCCTGCAGGCGGGCGTGGGCGGAGACCATCTCCAAGGCCGCGGGGGAGGCCGCGTTCCAGCGGCCGAGCGGGTCTCCCGGCGGGCCCTGGCGCAGGTCGGCGCGTGCCCGGCTCTGCCAGATGGCCTCGACCCTGGCGAACAGGGTGCGCAGGACGCGCGGGTCGGCCAGCTCCTGGTCGGCGGAGGAGAGTCCGGAAGGCCGCGGGCTGTCCTCGTCCACCTGGTGGCCGAAGATCATCTCGGAGGCGGCCTTGAGCCAGATCACCAGGTTGTCGCCCTCGGCGGTGATGGTGCCCTCGATGTTGAGGGGGAAGTCGGCCAGGGCGTTGACGGAGAACAGCCCCTGTGCCCCGCACCGCTCCCGGCACTCGATGGTGATCTCCCGGGTCTGCCAGGAGATCCAGCCCTTGGCGATGGCCACCAGGCGCTCGACCTCGGCCCGGTCCTCGTCGGTGTGGTGAGCGAAGCGGGCGGTCACCGACCGGTGCAGGAAGGTCATGGCGTAGGCCGTGGCGAGCCCGTGCAGCAGCCTGCCGTGATGGCTGCGGTGGGCGACCAGCGGCACGCGCTCACCGGCCTTGGGCCCGCTGATCCGGCGGTCGTGGGCGTAGCGCACCGCGATGGCCAGCGCCGCACGGGAGACGCCCACACAGGCGCCGCTCATGCACAGCTTGCCCACGGTGACGCGGCTTATCGAGCGCAGGAAACGCTTGCGCCGACTGCCGACGTTGCTGGTGAGCGTCTGCTGGTGGTCCAGGCGTCCGTGCTCGGACTCCAACAGGGCGTCGCGGGGCAGCCAGACATGGTCGAACGAGGTGAGGCAGTGGTCGACCGGGGCGCTTCCGGAGCGCACCGGCAGGGGACGCACGGTGATCCCGGGCAGGTGGCCGGTCTCGTCGCTCAGCGGGGTGAGGAAGAGGTACACGCCCTGGTCCTGACCGTCGATCAGCAGCCGGGCGGCGACCAGGGCGCTCTTGGGCCCGCCGATGGCGCTGGTGTTGGGCATGAACTTCTGCGCCCCGGGGCTCGGGGTGTGCAGGACGAAGCCGCCGGTGACCCGGTCGTACACCGCGGTGGTGCGCAGGGCGGCGGCGTCGTTGCCGTAGTCCAGCTCGGTGCAGAGGAAGGTTCCGGTGCGGCGCATGGCGGTGAAGTCGGACAGGTCCCGCCGGCCGTCGGCGTCGTGGTCCAGCAGGCTGCCGAGGAAGAGGTTGTAGTGGATGCCGGCCAGGGTGCCCAGGGCTCCGTCCACCACCCCGGTCCACTCGTGCAGGCTGGCCAGCCGCTGGGGGTCTCCCGCCAAGTCCTCGGCGGAGTCGACGGTGTCGTTGAGCAGGCGGAGGCGGGCGTAGGAGCGGGCCGTGGACTCGGCCGGGGACAGCCACGGGACGTGGCGGAACTCCTCACCGGCGACGAGCGTGCGCCAGCCGTCGTGGATGCGGGACCGGTCGTCCCGGTCGAAGAGCAGATCCGCCAGTTCGTCGGCGGCGGTGATCAGTTGAGGAAGATCGGCCGGGAGAGTCGCCAAGGACTTCTCTTCCTGCCCGGACGTGTGACGCGCATTCTCTTTGCACGAGTTCATAGCCCTCTCCACATGGGCGTTGAGCGAATGGGCGAAAGCTCAGGCCATAAAGATACGTACCCACCGGTTTTTTTATCAAGCGAGGTCGGAAACTGCACATCTCGAATTAATGGTTCCGGAAGTGCAGCACAGGAATGGGGTATTCCGGGCTCTGACTGCAGGAAGCTGCCGATCGTGTCGGTGATGAGCCGCCGGCCGAGAAACGATCATGACCCAAAGCCCTTGAAAAACCGGTCACCTGGTTTTATTGTGGCACTCGGCCGATGGGTCGACGTGCGCCTGCCGTCGTGTATCGGGACATCGGGGGGCGGCGCACACGGGGGGAGTGGCGGCTGGCAGGATACGTACCGGACGGTTTTGTTTTTCTCCTCGCGATCCACCCAGGACCTTGAAGAGCCGATGGGTCATGTCCTGGCAGGCGAGGCGGTACGGAGGTGAGTTGTGGCGCGACAGGAGCGGGCCATCAGGACGCGGCGGGCGATCCTCGTCGCGGCGGCCGAGGTCTTCGACGAGGTCGGATACGAAGCAGCGACCATCTCCGAGATCCTGACGAAGTCAGGGGTGACCAAGGGCGCCCTCTATTTCCACTTCGCGTCCAAGCAGGAGGTCGCGCAAGGGGTGCTGACCGAGCAGCTCGGCGCGGTCCCCGAGGCCCCCGAGCAGGAGCTGAAGCTCCAAGAAGCGGTGGACCGGGCCCTGATGCTCGCCTACCTGCTGCGGACCGACCCGCTGCTGCGCGGCAGCGTGCGGCTCACCGTGGACCAGGGATCGCCCAACGACGGACTGGACCGCAGCGCGCCCATGCAGGCGTGGCTCGACTCCAGCCTGGAGCTTTTCGAAAAGGCCAAAGCCGAGGGGGAGATGCTTCCGCATCTCGACCTCGACGCCGTCACCAAGATGTTCGTCGGGGGCTTCACCGGGGTCCAGATCCTGTCGAAGACGATGACCGACCGGGATGACCTCCAGGAGCGAATGGCGGATCTCTACCGCCATCTGATGGCATCCGTGGCGGTCCCCGGAGTGCTGGTGCGGCTGGACTTCGGACCGGGACGCGGCCAGCGGGTATACGAAGAGGCCCTCAAGACCTGGCAGCCCGCCACGCAGCCCGAACCTTACTGACCCATTCAGACGGAAATGATCCATTGCGGGGGATAGAGAGGGCTTGAGCCCTCTTTCGTGCGCACGTGTTGGAACGCTCCATGCAATGACCAACCGATCGGAGTGCACTGCACTGATGGAAACAACCGCTTGCCCGTACGCGCTGGACGTCACCGGGCGCGATCTGGCGGGAGAGGCCGCGAAGCTGCGCAGACAGGGAACGGCGGTCCAGGTCGAGCTGCCCGGGGGCGTGCTCGCCTGGGCGGTCACCCGCCACGCCGTCATCAAGCAACTGCTGACCGACCCGCGGGTCTCCCGGGACGCCCGGCAGCACTGGCCGGCCCTGCGGGACGGCCGGATCACCGAGGAATGGCCGCTCTTCCACTGGGTGACCGCCGAGACCATGCTCTTCTCCTACGGCCAGGAGCACACCCGGCTGCGCCGGCTCATCGCCGGCGCCTTCACCGCGCGGCGCACCGAAGCCCTCCGGCCGCGCATCGAGCAGATCGTCACCGAACTGCTCCAGGACCTGGCGTCCGCCCCGGCCGGCGAACCGGTCGACCTGCGGACCGCCTTCGCCGAGCCGGTGCCGCTGCGGGTGATCTGCGAGCTGTTCGGCGTCGCCGAGGACGCCCGGGCCGAGCTGTGCGCCGCCATCGCCGCGACGCTGAGCACCACGGCCGCGGCCCAGGAGGTCTACGCGGCCCAGACGAAGGTCGTCGGGATGCTCGCCGAACTGGTGGCCGCCAAGCGCGCCCGCCCCGGTGACGACCTGACCTCCGCCCTCATCGCGGTCCGGGACAACAGCGAACGGCTCACCGAGGAAGAGCTGGTGAGCACCCTGAACCTGATGATCGGGGCGGGTCAGGAGACGACCAGCAACGTGATCAGCAACGCCGTCGCCGCGCTGCTGAGTCACCCCGAGCAACTGGAGCACGTGCGCGCCGGGCGTGCCGACTGGGCGGACGTGATGGCCGAGACCCAGCGGACGCACAACCCCGCCGCCTACGTGCCGATGCGGTTCGCGGTGGAGGACATCGCACTGGACGGCGTGCTCATCAAGAAGGGGGACCCGATCCTGGTCTCCTTCGCCGCCGCCGGCCTCGACCCCGAACAGCACGGCGAGGACGCCGCCGACTTCGACCTGCTGCGCGCGCGGGAGCGCAGCGGCGGCGAGAGCCTGGCCTTCGGACACGGCGTGCACTACTGCCTGGGCGCCCCGCTGGCCCGGCTGGAGGCGGGGATCGCCCTGCCCGCGCTCTTCGAGCGCTTCCCGGAGATGACGCTGGCCCGCCCCGCCGAAGCGCTCGAGCCGCTGCCGTCGTTCATCATCAGCGGCTACGACTCCCTGCCGGTGCTGCTCCGCGCTCCCGCGGGCTGAACCGGGCGAGCACCGACCGAGTGACCCGACCGAGAACTCCGCGGCCTGTGGCGGCCGCGGAGTTCTCGGCCTGCCGGGACGCGGGTGACCCTCCACCGCTGTCCGAGCCCGCTTTGAGTACCGGCGCTGACCGTAAGCGGCAGGCGAAGGAGGGCCAAGTGGACGATCTGCAGAGCGCCGGCCCGGTGGTCCGCGTCGAGCGGGGCCGGGCTGATGAGGCGGAACTGGCCGCCGTCACCGTGGTGTTGCTCTCGAGGCTGGCCGCACAGGGCGGGCCGGCAGCGCAGAGCGAGGAGAAGCCGGCCACCGCACCCTGGCGGCGGTGGGAGCGCGCGGCAGCGTATCGCTCGCCGCACAGCTGGCAGTAGACCCCGTCGGGGCCGGTCCCCGCGGACGATTCTTGCGTGAACCACCTTTTCCGTTATTTACAAACCGCAGAGGCGGTTTGTTATCGTGGGTGTATCCGAATCGGCCGCACTCACACCGAGGGAGGGACCTGTCGTGACGTTGCTGGATGACATTTCTCCCGCCTCTGTGGAGGCGGCGGACGCCCGGGGGCGAGTGGCCGAACTGCACGCGGTCCGCGAGCAGGCCGTGCGCGGGCCGAGCGAGAAGGCGACCGAGGCCCAGCACGCCAAGGGCAAGCTGACGGCGCGCGAGCGCATCGAACTCCTGTTGGACCCGGGCTCCTTCAACGAGGTCGAGCAGTTGCGCAGGCACCGGGCCACCGGGTTCGGGCTGGAGGCGAAGCGGCCGTACACCGACGGTGTGGTCACCGGCTGGGGCACCGTCGAGGGCCGCACGGTCTTCGTCTACGCCCATGACTTCCGCATCTTCGGCGGTGCGCTGGGCGAGGCCCACGCCACCAAGATCCACAAGGTCATGGACATGGCGATCGCCGCGGGGGCGCCGCTGGTGTCGCTGAACGACGGCGCCGGCGCCCGTATACAAGAGGGCGTCTCCGCGCTCGCCGGCTACGGCGGCATCTTCCAGCGCAACACCCGCGCCTCCGGCGTCATCCCGCAGATAAGCGTGATGCTCGGCCCGTGCGCCGGTGGCGCGGCCTACTCGCCGGCCCTGACGGACTTCGTGTTCATGGTCCGCGACACCTCGCAGATGTTCATCACCGGCCCCGACGTCGTCAAGGCCGTCACCGGCGAGGAGATCACCCAGAACGGACTGGGCGGCGCCGATGTGCACGCTCAGACCTCGGGCGTGGCGCACTTCGCCTACGACGACGAGGAGACCTGCATCGCCGAGGTCCGCTACCTGCTGTCGATGCTGCCGCAGAACAACCGCGAGTACCCGCCGTGCGTGCCCTGCGACGACCCCGCCGACCGGCGCACCGAGACGCTGCTGGACCTGGTGCCGGTCGACGGCAACCGGCCCTACGACATGCACCAGGTGATCGAGGAGATCGTCGACGACGGCGACTTCCTGGAGGTGCACGAGAGCTGGGCCCGCAACATCGTCTGCGCCCTGGCACGGCTGAACGGCCAGGTGGTGGGCATCGTCGCCAACCAGCCGCAGACCCTGGCCGGGGTGCTGGACATCGAGGCCAGCGAGAAGGCGGCCCGGTTCGTGCAGATGTGTGACGCCTTCAACATCCCGATCATCACGCTGCTGGACGTGCCCGGCTTCCTGCCCGGCGTCGACCAGGAGCACGGCGGCATCATCCGGCACGGCGCCAAGCTGCTGTACGCCTACTGCAACGCCACCGTGCCGCGGATCTCCCTGATCCTGCGCAAGGCCTACGGCGGCGCGTACATCGTGATGGACTCCCAGTCCATCGGCGCCGACCTGACCTACGCCTGGCCCACCAACGAGATCGCCGTGATGGGCGCCGAGGGCGCGGCCAACGTCATCTTCCGCCGCCAGATCGCCTCGGCCGAGGACCCCGAGGCCATGCGCGCCCGCATGGTCAAGGAGTACAAGGCCGAACTGATGCACCCGTACTACGCCGCCGAGCGCGGTCTGGTCGACGACGTCATCGACCAGGCCGAGACCCGGTCCGTCCTCATCCGGTCCCTGGCGATGCTGCGCAACAAGCACGCCGACCTGCCGTCCCGCAAGCACGGCAACCCGCCGCAGTAACGGAGTACTGATGGTCCGACAGGAACGCGCAGTGCGTACGCGTGAAGCGCTGATCAGGTCCGCGGCCGAGATCTTCGACCGGGACGGCTTCACCGTGGCGTCGCTCTCCACGATCAGCTCGCAGGCCGGGGTGAGCAACGGCGCGCTGCACTTCCACTTCTCCAGCAAGGCCGCTCTCGCCGCCGCGGTCGAGGCGGCCGCGGCGCAGCGGCTGTGCGGCATCACCGAGCGCGGGCAGCGGGAGCGGACGCGCAATCTGCAGATGCTGGTGGACGTCACGCACGCCTTCGTCCGCGGGCTCCGCGAGGACGTGGTGCTGCGGGCCGGGTTCGAGCTCAGCGGGGACGCGGCCCGCACCGCGGAGACCTGTCTGCGCCGGTGCTGGCACGACTGGGTCGAGGGGATCCTGAAACGGGCCGACAGTGAGGGGGAGCTGCGGCCGGCGGTGGTGCCGAAGGCCGCGGTCACCACCGTGGTGGCGGCGACGGTGGGGTTCGAGGTGCTCGCCACCCAGGACGCCGGGTGGCTCTCCCGCAGCACCGTCACGCAGTTCTGGCAGTTGCTGCTGCCGAACCTCGCCGCCCCCGAGATCCTCGGGGAGCTCCTCGCCGAAGGCAGCGGCGGGACGCCGTGACGGCCCCGCGGCCGGCTGCCTAGTCCGTACCAACCCACCTCAACAACAGGCAGTCCGGTCTCTTTTTTGAGCCGTTTTTAGGCCCTTTTGTGTGCGCCGGACTTCTGGCGCGCCCTCGAACTCCTCAGCGAGCCACGGGCGCTCGCCACCACCCCTGAACGGCGCCGGCGCACCCGCCAAAAGGGCGGGGGAGCTGCCGATTCCGGTCGATCCGAACCGCCACAGGGCCCGAGGGCAAGGCGCACGGGCGTGCGAGGGCGCCGACCCGACCAGCGCCTTACCCGCGGTCGCATCGGGGGCCGACCCATATGCCGTGGGAAGGGGCCGATGGCAGGATCTCTCTCCTGGATGGACCGCCTGACTCGTTCATGGTTGACAAACCGACTGTGCTGTTTTTTTATCATAGGGTTCGTTTCGTTTGTGTGTTCGTGTGCGTCAGGTGCCGCAAGCCACCTCATCCCAGGAGGTGGCGCGGCGAGTCGCAGGCCCTGCCCTGGCCCTGCATGCCCGACTTGGGGGAGAAACATGGACATCGAAGTGCTGGGCGCACTGTCTGTGCGAGAAAACGGAGTATCCATCGCACCCACCGCGCCAAAGCCGCGGCAGGTGCTCGCCCTGCTCGCGCTCCACGCCGACCAGGTCGTGCCGGTCGCGACGCTGATCGAGGAGCTGTGGGACGGCAATCCGCCGCGCAGCGCCCGTACCACCATGCAGACCTACGTGCTCCAGCTGCGCGAGCTCATCTCCGAGGCGCTGGCCCGCGGTGAGAACGAGCGGATCACCGCCAAGGACATCCTCGCCACCCTGCCCGGCGGCTACCGGCTGGAGACCCGGGGCGGCACCGTCGACTTCCGGGAGTTCGAGCGCCGTGCCGGCGCCGGCTACCGGGCCATGGACGCCGAGGACTTCGCCGGCGGTGCCCGCCGGCTGCGCGACGCCCTGTCCCTGTGGACCGGGCCCGCGCTCACCGACGTCCAGGCCGGCAGCCAGATCGACATCGAGATCAAGCGACTGGAGGAAGCCCGGCTGTGCGCCCTGGACCAGCGGATCGAGGCCGAGCTGCGGCTGGGACGCCACCGGGAGCTGCTCTCGGAACTGACCGTGCTGGTCAACCAGTACCGGATGCACGAGAGCCTGCACGGCCAGTTCATGCTGGCGCTGCACCGCTCCGGCCGGCGCGGCGAAGCCCTCAACGTCTACCAGCGGCTGCGCACCACGCTCGTCACCGAGCTGGGTCTTGAGCCCTCGGCCGCGCTCATCCGCCTCCAGCGCTCCATCCTGATGGCCCACCCCGAGCCCGCGGCCGCCATGGGCCCCGAGGCGGGCGGTTCACGGATCGTCGCCCGGGTGGGCTGAACCCGCCCCGGTTGTCCGCGTCCAGGGTCCCGGAGCGCGTCCGGGAGGCCCTGGAACGCGCCGCGCCTAGGGGGTGTCCGGTGGGTCACTGTCCCGCCGCGGGGCGGGCCGACAGCTGGTCGAACCGGTTGATCAGGTCCTCCTGCTCGCGGGAGAGCCGCTCGATATGGCGGCGCAGCCGGGCGATCTCACCGCGCAGACTCAGCACGGTCGCCTCGGAGTCGGAGGTGGCGGCGGCCGTGGCCGGAAGGTGTTCCCCGCAGGATGCCGGCACCGGGCGTACGGGACCGCCCGGGCCACGGTGGGTGGCCAGGCCCAGCTCCGGATCGTGGTGGAGGATCGACTCCATCCGGCCGCGCAGCACCGGCCCCGGCTCCACCCCCAGTTCGTGCACCAGCCGTTTGCGCGCCCGGTCGTACACGCTCAGCGCCTCCGCCTGCCGCCCGCACCGGTACAGGGCGGTCATCAGCAGGTCGTAGAAGCGCTCCCGCAACGGGTGATCGGTGGTCAGCTCCTCCAGTTCGCTGATGATCTCGCCGTGCCGGGAGGCGCGCAGGCACGCGTCGTACAGCGTCTCCAGCGCGATCAGCCGGCTCTCCTGGAGCTGCGAGGCCTCGGCCGAGCAGATGTCCCCCCGCCCGCTGCCCTCCAGGGCGGGCCCGCGCCACAACGCCAGCGCCCGCCGCAGCAGACCGGCCGCGCGCTCGGGGTCGCTGATGGCGACCGCCCGGCCCTCGGCGGCCAGCCGCAGGAACCGCCCCGCGTCGGTGTCCGCCGGGCCCAGCCGCAGCACATAGCCCAGCGAGCGGGAGACGATCCACTCGTGGTGCGGGGTGCCCGAGCCCGGCTCCGGCACCGGCAGCAGCCGGCGCAGCCGGGTCACATGGGCCTGCAGCGCGTTGGTCGCGTTGGCCGGCGGATGCTCCCCCCACAGCTCGTCGATCAGCCGGTGCACGGAGACGACCTGGCCCGCCTTGACGACCAGGGCACCCAGCAGGGCGCGCTGCTTGACGCCGGTGGGGACGGTCCGCAGACCGGTGCGCCCGTCACGGATCTCCACGGGACCCAGAATGCGGAACTCCAGGCCGGCACACCCTCGCTTCGGTGCGGTGGCCGGAAAGGAGTTGATGCCGAATTCCATGAGGTCTCCGTCCGGTGATCCATTTCCGGCTTCCCGGAATAACCACGAACAACTCTTCGACCATCGGACGATAGACGCTCGGAGCGCGGATACCGACTCGGCACCAGCGGTTCACAGGGCGCCGTGGAAGGTTTCTTGAGCCTATTTCAGGGCGCGCGTGCGGCGGATGACGCGGAATACATCGTTCACCTGTGGCGCCGCGCGTCTCACCTGCGGCGCACGGCCGCCGCCGGCCGCGCCATCAGCTCCGGGAAGCCGACCTCGACGCCGCGCCGGTGCCAGGCACAGATCAACCGCATCATGGTCACACTGTCCAGGCTGTCATCGGCCAGATTCCCGCCACCTGCCGGGACCTCGCCGTCACCGGAGGGTTCACCGGGGCGGGAGGGACCGAAGGGAAGCGGCCGCGCGCGATGTGCGAGCATCTGCCGCAGCAGTCGGCGGGTGAGCGGATCCGCGCCGCGCGGCGCGCCATCCCATCCCGTATCCGTGTTCATGGCGCGGAAACCTAACAGCCGCTCGCAGCCCCGGGAAAGGCTCTTCTGCTACGCCTCATTCTCTGGTCAGCTGTTTGTCAGCGGCGCGTCAGAGTCTCCGATTGGAGAACTGCTCAAAGAATGCTGGAGATTGCCGGAGCGGAAGGTCCACGGAGGATACGGTGCCTCTCGTTCATGGCTTGTGGGGAAAGGACAGAGAAGTCCGGGAGGCGACAGTATCGGCGCCTCAGGTACCGGCTCGGAAACGGCGGGGGCCGGCAAGGTACGGAGGAAACCGTGAAGATTCAGGTTCTGGGTCCACTGAGCGCCGAGGTCAACGGGGTCTCGATCGTTCCGACGGCGGGCAAGCCCCGGCAGATCCTGGCACTGCTCGCCCTCTACCCGGGTCGGGTCGTGCCCGTCCCGACCCTCATGGAGGAGATCTGGGGCACCGATCTGCCGCAGAGCGCCCTCACCACTCTCCAGACGTACATCCTGGAGCTGCGCCGCAGGCTGGGCACCGCGATGGGCCCCGATGTGCCGGGCTCCGCCAAGGACGTACTGGCCACCCGGTACGGCGGGTATCTGCTGCAGATCCCCTCCGAGGCGGTGGACGTGCACGAGTACGAGCGCCTGGTGGCCGAGGGGCAACTGGCCTTCGACGAGGGCGAGGACGAGCGGGCGGCACAGGCCTTCCGCCAGGCCCTCGACCTGTGGGAGGGCCCCGCGCTGGTGGACGTGCGGGTCGGCCCGATCCTGGAGATCGAGGTGATGCGGCTCGAGGAGAGCCGCCTGGTCACCAGGGAGCGCCGCATCGACGCCGATCTGCGGCTCGGCCGGCACACCGAACTCATCGCCGAACTCACCGATCTGATCGCCCGGCACCCGCACCACGAGGGCCTGTACTCGCAGGCCATGGTGGCGCTCTACCGCTCCGGGCGGCAGGCCACCGCGCTTGATGTCTACCGGCGGCTGCGCAGGCGGCTGATCGAGGACCTGGGGGTCGAGCCCTCGCCGCAGCTCCAGCGGCTGCACCAGGCGATGCTCGCGGTCGACCCGCAGCTGGACGTCGTCGCGGGCCCGCGGCGCAGCTCGACCTTCGACCTGTACGCGGCCTGAGGCGAGCCGGGAGGCGGGGCGAACACGAGGCCGCGCCGCCGGTCGCGAGGCCGCAGTCAGGCTGCCGTCGCGGAGCCGCCGCCTCAGGACGCCTCGTCAGCCGTGGGCGGCAGCGGCCGCCGGCGCGGCGGTGGCTCGGTGCGGCCCTCCGCCCCGTCATCGCCGCGGCCCGCGTCGCCCGCGTCGGCACGGTCGGCACCGTCAGCGCCCGGGTTGCCGTCGGCCGCGATCCCGAGCTCCCGCTGGAGCGCGAGCTCCAGCGCGGTCGGCGGGATGTCCGGGCGCAGCCGCTCGGGATGACCCGCCGGCGGCGCGTCGAGCAGCAGGGCCCGGACGGGCGGAACCGGTCCGGGCGGGGCCGGCAGGGGCGATGCCTGAGCGGACGAGGCACCTTCCGCCCGCTGCATCTCCCCCTTCACATACATCGTGCCGAGGGCTACCAGCCCACCCCACACCGCACGGCACAGGCGCTCGGGGAAGCGCCGGGGGTGGTCCTTCACATCTGCCGCCACATCAGTCGCCTCCCTGGCCGGATATCGGGTCCGGTCACCGTCGGCCACGGGAGTCGAAGTCGGCTCGCAACCGGGTCGAGCGCGGGGATGCGCGGAACGGCTGTCTACCCCTGGTCCGGGCCTGGCTCGGCGGTGCCGCCCGGGTCCGCCTTCGCTTTGGTGGAGAGGACTTCGCGGGCCTGCTCCGCGGCGCGGACGATGCTCTCGGAGACGAAGTCGAGGAAGCGGGCGGTGTTCTCCAGGCGCGTGGCGGCCGGGGTGCCGGGGCCGAGGACGCCGACGCCCTGCCGCGCGGTCTCGGCGACCTGGGCGGTGGAGCGGGCGCTGGCCATCATCGACTGGTACATGATGTCGTCGTCCACGACGTAGCGCTCGCGGCGGCGTTCGTCGCGTTCCCGGCGGACGAGGTCCTGGCTCTCGAGGAACGCGACCGCCTTGGAGACGGACGCCGGGCTGACCTGGAGGCGCTGGACGAGTTCGGCCGCGGTGAGGCTGCCCGCGTCGCTGATGGTGAGACAGGCCATCACCCGGGCCGTCATCTTGGGCATGCCCGACTGCATGAAGACGGTGGTCAACGTCTCCTCGTACTCGCGCACCGCCTCGGCGTCCCGCCCGTAGGCCAGCGCCGGCGCCTCTGGGCCCCGGGGCGCGGCGTGCCTGCGCCGGTGGGCGCGGCGCTCGGTGGCGCGCTGGGCCAGGTCGGCGCGGTAGGCGGTGGGGCCGCCATTGCGCATCACCTCACGGGTGATCGTCGAGGTGGGACGGCCGAGGCCCCTGGCGATCTCCGCGTAGGCGAGCCCGTCGGCCAGCCCCAGCACGATCCGCTGGCGTTCGGACTGGGTGAGCCTGCCTCCCGGCATCGTGATCTCCCTTCGTGGTTCCCCGCTGCCCCCAATATAGCGTTCACGCTCAGTCCATTGCAACGGTCGAGTGAGTGACGTTGCGTTAAGCAACAGCATCATTGCAATGATTTTATGGACTTGACCTGCGCTTATGTCGTTCGTGTGCAACAGGGTTGTTGCTGGATCTGTGAACGCAACGTAGCTTTTCCGTTGTCAGAAACAACGAGCGCAGGAGCACACGATGCAGAAGTTCGCCACCCCCACCCCGATCTCCGCCGTCCTCGACATCCCCGCCGGACGCATCCAGGTCATCGCCGCCGACCGGGCCGACACCGCGGTCGAGGTCCTGCCCGCGAACGCCTCGAAGGGCCGCGACGTGAAGGCCGCGGAGCAGGCCACGGTCGAATACGCCGACGGCGTCCTGCGGATCGACGCCCCGGCGGCGAAGAACCAGTACTTCGGCCCCTCCGGATCCCTGGAGGTGACCATCCAGCTGCCCGCCGACTCCCGCATCGAGGTGCAGGCGTCCTGCGTGGAGTTCAGGGCCGTCGGACGCCTCGGCGACGTCGTCGTGGACGGCGCGCACGGCGCGACCAAGATCGACGAGGCCGCGAGCATGCGTCTCACCGCCGCCGCCGGTGACGTCTTCGTCGGCCGCCTGGGCGGCCCCGCGGAGATCAGCACGCAAAAGGGCGACATCCACATCGCCGAGGCGGTGCGCGGCACGGTCTCGCTGACCACCCAGATGGGCGACCTGTCCGTCAGCGCCGCCCACGGAGTGTCCGCCGTCTTGGACGCCGGCACCAGCTACGGCCGGATCCGCAACGCGCTCAGCAACGCCGAAGGCGCCGCCGCCGGCCTGAACATCAGCGCGACCACCGGCCACGGCGACATCACCGCCCGCAGCCTGTAGACCCGCAGCCTGGTAAAGAGGAGCACCCCCATGACCGACCTGGCCATCGCGGCGAACGGGCTGCGCAAGTCCTACGGCGACAAGACCGTCCTGGACGGCGTGGACCTCGCCGTCCCCACCGGCACCGTCTTCTCCCTGCTCGGCCCGAACGGCGCCGGCAAGACCACCGCCGTCAAGATCCTCTCCACCCTGATCGGCGCCGATGCCGGCGTGATCCGGGTCGGTGGCCACGACCTGGCCACCGACCCCCAGGCGGTGCGCGCCGCGATCGGCGTCACCGGACAGTTCTCCGCCGTCGACGGGCTGATCACCGGCGAGGAGAACATGCTCCTCATGGCGGACCTGCACCACCTCTCCCGCCGCGAGGGCCGGCGCACCGCCGCCGAACTGCTGGAGCGCTTCGACCTCACCGAGGCCGCGAAGAAGCCCGCCTCCACCTACTCCGGCGGCATGAAGCGGCGCCTGGACATCGCCATGACCCTGGTCGGAAGCCCGCGGATCATCTTCCTCGACGAGCCGACCACCGGCCTGGACCCGCGCTCCCGGCACAACATGTGGCAGATCATCCGGGAGCTGGTCTCCGACGGCGTCACCGTCTTCCTCACCACCCAGTACCTGGACGAGGCGGACGAACTCGCCGACCGCATCGCCATGCTCAACGACGGGAGGATCGCCGCCGAGGGCACCGCCGAGGAGCTGAAGCGGCTCATCCCCGGCGGGCACGTCCGGCTCCGCTTCACCGACCCGGCCGCCTACCGGTCCGCCGCCTCCGCCCTGAGCGAAGCCTCCAGGGACAACGAGGCCCTCGCGTTGCAGATCCCCTCGGACGGCAGCCAGCGCGAACTGCGCTCCATCCTCGACTGGCTGGACGCCGCCGGCGTCGAGGCGGACGAGCTGACCGTCCACACCCCCGACCTCGACGACGTGTTCTTCGCCCTGACCGGCGGCACCGGCGTCCCCGACCGACCCGAGAAGGCTGCCCGATGAGCTCCCTGTCCCTGGCCGTGCGCGACTCCTCCACGATGCTGCGCCGCAACCTGCTGCACGCCCGGCGCTACCCGTCGCTCACCCTGAACCTGCTGCTCACCCCGGTCATGCTGCTGCTGTTGTTCGTCTACATCTTCGGCGACACCATGAGCGCGGGCATCGGCGGCGCCGACCGCTCCGACTACATCGCCTACCTCGTGCCGGGCCTGGTGCTGATGACCATCGGCAGCACCACGATCGGGACCGCGGTGTCCGTCTCCAACGACATGACCGAGGGCATCATCGCCCGCTTCCGCACGATGGCGATCCATCGCGGGGCCGTGCTCGTCGGGCACGTCGTAGGCAGCGTCATACAAGCCATCATGAGCGTGGTCCTGGTGGGCGCCGTCGCCGTGGCCATCGGCTTCCGCTCCACCGATGCCACGGCCCTGGAGTGGATCGCGGCGTTCGGGCTGCTCACGCTCTTCGCCCTGGCGCTCACCTGGATCGCGGTCGGGATGGGCATGGTCAGCCCGAACGCCGAGGCCGCCAGCAACAACGCGCTGCCGCTGATCTTCCTGCCGCTTATCTCCAGCACCTTCGTCCCGGTCGACGCGATGCCGGGCTGGTTCCAGCCGATCGCCGAGTACCAGCCGTTCACGCCCGCCATCGAGACCCTGCGCGGCCTGCTGCTGGGCAGCGAGATCGGCCACAACGGGTGGCTCGCGATCGCCTGGTGCCTGGCGCTGACCGTCCTTGGCTATCTGTGGTCGAAGTCGGTGTTCAACCGCGACCCGAAGTAGCCGACATGAGCCCGCGGGCCGCCCCCGGCAACACCTCCCGCAATTGCACCCCGCACTACGTTCCGCAACGCATCCCGCAACGCATCCCGCCCGAGGGCGGCGTACCCGACACCACGTCGGCGTACGCCGCCCTGCCGGCGTTTGAGGGCTGCCCGGGGTGCCCGTCCCTGTCGCCCCGGTACGGGACCTGCCGAAAGCGGTCGGTATCAGGCGAGGTGACGGGAGAAGAACGCCACCGTGCTGTCCAGCTCGAATGCCGGGATGTCCCCGTGCTTGCCGGGGTTGGCGTGCAGCGTCTTCTCGGCTGAGGCCAGAGCGTCGAACAGTGCCAGGCTCTGGTCACGCGGCACCCGCTCATCGTCCCACTGGACCAGGAACTCCACCGGGACGGTGATCCGAGCGGCGTCCTCGGCCGAGGCCAGGGCCCCGCCCAGGCCCAGCACCGCCGCCCGGACCCGGGGCTCGGCGGCGACGAACGGAATGCCGAGGCCGCACCCCAGCGAGACCCCCCAGTAGCCCACCGGGCCGGCGCCCACATGCTCCAGCCGCTGGACCGCGTCCAGGACCGCCTGCCATTCCGGGACGGTCTGGCGGGCAACGAGCGCCTGGAAACCGGCGATCAGCGGAGCGAGGTCTTCCCCGGCCTCCACGCGAGCCTGGTTCTCGGTCGCGATCCGGTTGTACTCCTCGTCCACCGGCCGGTCGCCGTGGCCGGGCACGTCGACCGCCACCACCGCGAAATCGCACTCGGCCGCGAGACGGCGCGCACGGGCCAGGATGCCAGGGGCCTTCTTGTGCTGACCGCCGCCGTGACCCATCACGATGAGCGGACGAGTTCCGGCGGCGCCTTCCCGCGTCCACAGCACGCCGGGAATCCCACCGAGGGTGAAGAGCTGTTCGCGGACGCCGTCGGACGACGTCTCAGAAGTGAAGCGCATAGCGTTTGGAACCTTTCGGGATGCCTTCTGCGGGCACTCCCTGGGCCATGCGGGGGAGGGAGGCCCGACCTGTCACAGCGTTGATCGCCTCTCACCTCCTCGGTTCGCAGCAACGCACGGCGGCGCCGAAGGTATCACGATGGCTATAGCGATCCTCCAGTCCCCTTCGTCCGAGCTGCGAGCAGGACGGAAGACGGTCTGAACCAGGGGCGGCCGCGCACCGGCCGCGTCCGACCGACTTCCGGCCCAGCTGACACGACAGGGGTGATGCAGATGTCCCACCCGCGTGTGCACCGTACGAGGCATGAGGTGGAGGTGGCCGCCCCCGCGGGCGTGCTCTACGGGCTGATCGCCGACACCCTGCGGTGGCCGCTGTTCTTCACGCCCAACGTGCACGTCGAGCAGCTGGAGTTCGACGGGTCGCGGGAGCGGCTGCGGATGTGGGCCACCGCCAACGGCGAGGTGAAATCCTGGACCTCGGCCCGGTCGCTGGACGTCGAGCGGCGCCGGGTGGACTTCCGGCAGGAGGTGCCCGCCTCCCCGGTGGAGTCGATGGGCGGCTCCTGGATCGTGGACTCCCTGGGCACCGGGCGCTCCCGGCTGACGCTGCTGCACTCCTTCACCGTCGCCGGGGACCGCGCCGAGGACGTGGCATGGGTGGAGCGCGCCACCGACACCAACAGCCGCGCCGAACTCGCCGACCTCAAGCGGCTGGCCGAGCAGTGGACGCACCTGGACGACCTGGTGCTCTCCTTCGAGGAGTCGGTGCGCGTCGACGGCCCCGCCGTGCTGGTCTACGACTTCCTCTACCGGGCCGCGGACTGGCCGCAGGCCGTCCCGCACGTGGACCGGCTCGACCTGCGGGAGGATGAGCCGGGCGTCCAGCGCCTGACCATGGACACCCGTACCGCCGACGGCGCCGGGCACACCACCGCCTCGGTGCGGATCTGCTTCCCGCACGCCGGACGCATCCTCTACAAGCAGACCCAGACCTCCGCGCTGATGGCCGGGCACACCGGCGAGTGGTCGGTCGAGCCCGACGAGAGCGGGGTGACGGTCACCGCGCGCCACCACATCCTGCTGCGCGAGGAGAGCTTCGAGCGGGTGCTCGGCGAGGGCGTCGATGTCTCCCGGGTCCGCCGCCATGTGCGGGACGCGGTCGGCCGCAGCAGCACCGCCGTGATGAACCTCGCCAAGCGGCACGCCGAGAGCGCGGTCCGCACGGTGCGGCGCGCGGCGGACCGCGGCACGACGGCGCGGCACCACACCGGCGAGGCCGACCGGGCGCCCGTCACCGCCGGACGGCCCGGCGGCCGCCCGGTGCCCAGCGCCGCCGAGCCCGAGCGCGCCGCGCGCCTGGAGACGCTGCTCGGCGACCCGTTCGACGCCGCCAACCCGCACGGCCACCTGGCGCTGCTGCGGGCGGACGACCGCCGCGAGGTGCCCGAGCCCACCGAGGCGCTGCTGGCCGAGGAGGACCTGGCCGCCGAATTCGTACCCGCCGAGCTCGGCGGGCGGCTGGCCGGGGCCGAGGAGCTGGCCCGGGTGCTGCGCCCGGTCTTCCGCCGCGACATCGGCCTGGGCTACGGCTTCGGCATCACCTCACTCTTCGCCGCCTCCGCCGTGTGGACCGCGGGCGACGACCGGCAGCGCAAGGAGACCGCGCGGCTGATGCTCGACGGCAGCCGGGTCACGATCCTCCACCGCGAACTGGCCCACGCCAACGCCATCCTGCGCGACGAGTTCACCGCGCGCCCCGACCCCGCCGGCGGCGGCTTCCGGCTCAGCGGCCGCAAGGACGTCGTCATCAACGCCGACCGCGCGGACGCGTTCGTGATGTACGCCCGCACCGCGCCCGCGCACGGCCCGGGCAGCCACTCCGTGCTGCTGCTCGACCCCGACCGGCTGCCGCCCGACGGGCTGCGCCGGCGGCCGCGCGTGCACACCTCCGGCATGCGCAGCACCCGTTTCGCGGGGCTGGAGTTCACCGGCGGCCCGGTGCCCGGCGACACCCTCGTCGGCGCCCTCGGTGACGGCGTGCCGCTGGCGCTGCGCACCTTCCAGATCAGCAACTGCCTGATCCCGGGCACCGTCATCGCCGGGGTGGACGGGGTGCTGCGGCAGGCCGTCCGCGCCGCCACCGAAGGACGGGCCGACGGCATGCCCGCGCGCCGCTGGCACAAGGCGCTCGCCGGGGTCTTCGCGGACCTGCTGGCCTGCGACTCCATGGCCGTCACCGGGCTGCGCGCGCTGAGCCTGCTGCCCGACAGCGCCTATCTGCTCGCCGCCTCCGTCAAGTACACGATGCCCGACCTGCTCCGCGAGGACCTGGAGGAGCTGTCCACCGTGCTGGGCGCCCGCGGCTACGACCGCGGACCGCTCTACGGCGGCTTCCAGAAGCTGGTGCGGGACCTGCCGGTGGCCGGTCTCGGACACGCCGGCACCGCCGCCGTCCAGGCGGTCCTGGTGCCGCAGCTGCGCGCGCTGGCCCGCACCTCGTGGTTCCGCACCCCCGAGCCGGCCGCCGGGCTCTTCGCGCCCGGCACCCCGCTGCCGCCGCTGGACTGCCGCAAACTCACCCTCACCGGCACCGACGACGTGCTCACCGCGACCCTGGTCGGCGCCGCGGGACGGCTGGGGGGCCTGCGCTCGGGCGGACCGGTGTGGGCCGCGCTCGCCCGGCTCGCCGAGGCGTTCCTGCACGAGATGCGCGCGCTGCGCCACCAGTGCGCGGCACTGCCCGGCGACGTCGACCCGCAGGCGAACGCGCTCGCCGACCGCTATGTGCTGGTGGCGGCCGCCGCGGCCTGCCTCGGCATCCGGGAGGGGCAGGGCGGCACCGGCTCCTTCCTGGAAGACCCGTGCTGGACCGTGCTCGCGCTCAGCCGGATCGGCCGCAGGCTGGGCGTGCCGGTGCCCGAACTGCCCGGCGACGTCACCGCGACCGTGCTCGCCGAGGTGCTCGGCCGCTACCGGGACGGCCGCAGCTTCGACCTGTACGACACACGGCTGGCGGGCTGAGACCTGTACGACAGACGGCCGGCGGGCTCAGACCCGTACCAACCACGGCCGGCGGGCTCAGACCCGTACGACACACGGCCGGCGGGCTGACCGGCCGGACGGGGGAGGACGATGGACGGGCCGAGAATCGCCGCGCCGATCCATGTGCCACGGCCCGACGGACCATGGCACGGCGTACACGAGAACCTGTCGGAGACGGGGACGGTCGTGGTCCACACGACCTGGAGCGAGTGGCTGCCCAGCGTGCTCACCACGCCGCGGCTGCGCCCGCTGCTCGGCCGCGACTGGTCCCGCTACCGCCGCACCCCCGACCCGGTGGTGCGCTACCGCTTCGCGGCCGCCCGGCTGCTCATCAAGTACACCGCGGCCGCCACGCTGCGCACCCCGCCCGAATCCCTGGACCTCGGCTACCGGCTGGGCGGCCGACCGTACCTGCGCGGCTTCGACCAGCTGGAGCTGAGCCTGTCCCACACCGGCGACCTGCTGGCGGTCGGCATCAGCCGGATCGGCCGGATCGGCGTCGACGTGGAGTCCACCGACCGCCGGATGCGCCTGGACCTGCTGCGCTCCCAGATGCTGACGCCCACCGAGGCGGCGGAGCTGGAGTCCTTGCCCGAGGACGAACAGGCCGCGCACACCCTGCGGTTGTGGACGCTGAAGGAGGCGTACACCAAGGCCCTCGGCCAGGGGCTGCGGCTGGGCTTCACCGAGTTCGGCTTCAGCCTGCGCAACGGCCGGCTGCTCGCCCCGGACGGCACCGCGGCCTCCCGGGGCGAGTGGGGCTTCGCCACCCATCCGGTGCTCGGCCGCTACCTGATCAGCGTGGCCTGCCATGACGCCGGACTCGGCACGGCGGGCGATACCTCGGCACGCACCATGCTGGACGAGGGCTTCCTGTCGGCGATGGCGCAGCGGTCGGCCGACTAGTACGCCCACCGACCTGGAACTGGCTCAGCGTGCGGGTCGCTGGCGGACGTGGACGTCAGAAGTGTGCGGTGCGGTGATGACGCTGTGGTCGGGGAGGGTGCGTGCGGTGAGGGTGACGCCGCTGGCGATCCGGCAGTCGCGGCCAAGCGCGAGACCGGGGCCGAGGCTGATGCTGTTGCCGGTCTGGACCCGGTCCCCGATCAAGGCGCCGAACTGCGGTGTGCCGCAACGGTAGAGGCCCTCGGGTGTACGCAGGATGATCTCCCGTTCGGGGTTGCTCATGTGGGGGCTCCACATGCTGATGGCCGCGACGGTCAGGTTGGCTGACAGGTGGGCGTCGGCACCGACGAGGGTGCGGTTGATCCCGATGCGGTGGCCGAGGATCGCCCGCTCGCCGACGAACGTGCGGGTGACCTCGCAGTTGAAGCCGACCGAGACGTCGGAGCACAGCACGGAGCCGGCACGAACGGTGGAGAACTCCCACACTCGTACGCGGGGGCCGATGATCACATCGTCGCCGATAATCGCGGTCGGGTGGATCTGCGCGGTGGGGTGGATGCGGTGCGGGAGCCGGGCGAGGGCCTGGCGGTGCCAGGTCTCCCAGAGCGCAAGGAAGTCAGCCAGTTCCGTTTTCTCCATGTGGTGGTACGGCGTGCCGTCCAGCATTCCGCTGGTGGGGCCGGTGAGGTAGTCGCCGAGGCGGATAGTGGGCATCGGTGGCCTTCCGGTGGTGTGGTCGGCGGCCGTTTCTCGGGGCGGCTAGCATCACCGGCACCGGACCCGAGTAACGGAGAGTTCATCCGTGCATCACCCGCGCGTAGGCGTCGCCATCTTGACCATGGGCACGCGGCCCGCCGAGCTGGCCGAGCTTCTTGAGTCGGTCGCCGGGCAGGACACGCCTGCTGCACGGGTCGTGGTCGTCGGCAACGGCTCGCCGCTGCCGCCCCTGCCCGAGTGGGTGACAGCTCTCGAACTGCCGGAGAACCTGGGTGTCTCCGGTGGCCGGAACGCCGCACTGGCCCGGCTGCGGGAGTTCGGGGATGTCGACGTGGTGGTGGACCTGGACGATGATGGCCTGCTGATCAGCCCCGACGTCTTCACCCGGCTTACGCAGCTGTACGCGGCGGACGAGCGTCTGGGAATCGTCGGTTTCCGCATCGCCGACGAGCGAGGCCGCACCCAGCGCCGTCACGTTCCGCGCCTGCGCGCGGCGGATCCGATGCGAGGCGGCCCGGTGACAACGTTCCTCGGCGGCGGGCACGGGCTGTCCATGCGGATGCTGGACCAGATCGGTGGCTGGCCCGAGCCGTTCTTCTACGCGCATGAGGAGACCGACCTGGCCTGGCGGGCACTGGACGCGGGCTGGAAGGTGATCTACGAGCCCGAGCTGGTGCTCCGGCATCCGTGGACCTCGCCGACCCGGCACGCGGTCTACTACCGCATGGTCGCCCGTAACCGGGTCTGGCTCGCCAAGAGGCACCTCCCCGCCCTCCTCGTCCCCGTCTACCTGGGTATCTGGACCGCGATGACCGTGGCCCGCACCCGGTCTGCGGCGGGGCTCCGGGCCTGGTTCGGCGGGTTCGCCGAGGGCCTGCGCACCCCGTGCCCGCCCCGCCGGCCGATGAGGTGGTCCACGGTGTGGCGGATGACCCGCCTGGGCCGACCGCCGGTCATCTGATCAGGCGATCGCGGCCTCGGCCCGCAGCCACGTCGGGATCGCCTCGGGGGTTCTGTCCAGCCAGTCCGCGTAGCGGGTCACCCCCTCCCTGACGGTGACCGTCGGCCGCCAGCCGAGCACCGCTTCCATGCGATGGGCGGCCGCATAGCCACCGAGGGGGTCACCGGGCGGCATCGGCGTCTCCACGAACCGGGTCTCCGGGTACTGCTCGGCAACCAGCTCGGCCACCTTGCGGATGCTGGTGGGGACACCGGTGCCGATGTTGATCGTCTCGTTGTGGGCTCGCGGGGCGACGAGGGCCCGCACGGTGGCGGCGGCGATGTCGTCGACATGGACCAGGTCCCGGATCTGGTGGCCGCCGCCATTGAGGTGCAGGGGCAGGCCGAGGGCTGCGCGGGTGGCGAACCAGGCCACTACCCACGAGTGGCTGTTCACCTTGACCACCTGCGGATCGCCGTAGACGGAGAAGTACCGCACGACCGTGTACGAGGTACCCACCGCGCCCAGGGTGAGAGCGGTCTGCGTCTCGCCCCACGCCTTGGTGTTGGCGTAGACGGACATCGGCCGCAATTGCGTGTGTTCGTGGAACTGCGGCGGCACCCGGCCGTAGACGGCTTCCAGCAGCTTCCGCACGGTCCGGTGCTCCTCGCACGGGCGTGCCCATTCCTCCGGGTTGCCGTTACCGTAGACGCTGGCTGAGGAGACGAAGACCAGGCGACGGACGCGCTCGCAGGCGGCTACCGCCTCGAGCAGGACCTGGGTGCCGGTGATGTTGGTGTGGATCGCCGCCATGGGCTTGCGGGTGCAGGCGGCGACGTCGGCGAGAGCAGCGGCGTGAATCACGTAGTCGGACTCAGACACCGCCTTCTTGACCAGGACCGGGTCCTGGATGTTGCCGACGATGACGTCCGGGTCGGCGGGGTCGACACCGAACAGGTCGCGGTAGGTGTGCCGGGGGTAGGCGTCCAGCATGCACAGGGAGATCGGCCGGGCCCCGACCTGGCGCAGGTAGCCGGCGATCCGGCTGCCGATCAGCCCGGCACCGCCGGTGACCAGCACGGTCCGGCCCGCGAGTTCCTTCAACTGGGTGTCGTGCACAGTGCCTCCATGTCGTGGTGAGGTCTGCGGTGTCACCGACCCGCCCGGCGGGCCTGCTCGCGCTTGGCGATGAGCCGCTCGAACTGGATGGCGTACGGCTCCACCTGGTCCGGGGTCAGGACCAGCACCGACTGAGTGATCTGGCCGTCGGTGTGGTGCACCTCGATGCCCAGGGCGGCCTGCTGGGCACGGTGGTCATACACCGCGTCCCGCTTCACCGGCGTCGCGTGGGTGACCGACGCCCACACGCCCTGGAGGCCCGGGTTTTCCTTCATCTCGCTCACCCCTTGGGGGTCGTGTGCGGCCCGCTCTGGTACGCGCCGCCCGTGGTCACGAGGACACCGCAGCCCGTCCGGCGAGGGGAGGTACAGCCCCTCGGCACGCACAGGTTTGCGCGGCGCCGTCATCAGAGTGATCCGGCGGCGTAGTCGCAGGTAGTGAGAGGTAACCGCCCTCAGCGGGCAGTGCAGCCGCCCGCTGAGGGCGGCGGGTCCGCCCTCGCAGAAGGGTTTGTTCGCGTGCCAGGGCAGGCAGGAGGTCGTTGGTCACCATTAGCGGCGCAACCCGGCGCCGCCTCGCCGTCGTAGTCGATCACCTGAACCCCCGTCCGTGCGCCACGCGGCGCACCCCGCGGGCGTCGTCAGCCTTCCGGCCGAACCCGCCTGGCGGCGCCGGGAGCCGGACCGAAGGATGCCACTGATGGCCGCTACGAGAACTGTGCCGGGTCGAGGAGATGTGTCGAGGAGATGTGATGTCAGCCCTTCATGACCACGACCAGCCCGGTGTCCCGGAGGAGAGTGCCGGCACGAGGCCCCCGCAGGCGCGGCACCGGCGACGGGCGCCGGCCGCTGCGCGCAGCGCTCTGCTCTCCGGCGGCATGCCGCCCGCCCAGCGGCGGTGAAGCAGGTGGTCCCAGCCGTCCCCCGGGCCTACGTGGCCAACTTTGAATCGGGCACCGTGTCGGTGGTCGACACCGAAGTCAATACCGTGTATGCCACCATCTCCGTCGGCAAGCACCCGTCCGGGGTGGCCGTGGACCGGACCCGATCCCGGGCCTACGTGGCCAATCAAGGCTCGGACACCGTGTCGGTGATCGACACCCAGACGAACACCGTGACCACCACGATCCCCATCGGCGACGACAGCGCCCCTTTCTGGGTGGCCGTGGACCCGGCCCGGGGCCGGGCCTACGTGGCCAATCCGCGCTCGTACTCCGTGTCGGTGATCGACACCGACACCAACACCGTGACGGACACCATCCCCTTCGGCTTCGGCAACGCGCCATTCGGGGTGGCCCTGGTCCCGAGCCAAGCCCGCGCCTACGTGGCCATCCACGCCACCGGCGGCAGCGTGTCGGTGATCAACACGAACACCAACACCGTGACCGCCACCATCCCCCTCGACGCACGCGCGGTCTACTTGGATGTGGACCCGACCCGATCCCAGGTCTACGCGGTCATCGCTTCTTCCAACGCCGTGTCAGTGATCGACACCAACACCAACACGGTGACCGCCACCATCCCCCTCGACCCCGCCCCGTTCGGGGTGGCCGTGGACCCGAGCCGGGCCTACGCCTACGTAGCCAACGGACCCGCGGACGTCGTGTCGGTGATCGACACCAACACCAACACCCTGGCTTCCACGATCCCTGTCGGCTCCTGGCCGTTCGGGGTGGCCGTGGACCTGGTCTGGGCCCGCGCCTTCGTGATCAACGGCGCGGACAGGACCCTGTCGGTGATCGACACAAAGACCAACACCGTGACCGACACCATCCCCGACCTCGGCGAATTCCCCTGCGCGGTGGCACTCGGGTGAGTGCCGGGCACTGAGCCGGTAGCCGACGAATCCGCCGTGCAGGCCCTGGCACCCGAATCCGGCCTTCACCAGGACCCGGCCGGAGGCAAGGTTGTCGGGGTGATGCCTGGCGCCGAGTGTGACCAGCCCGACAGCAGCGAAGCCGAAGCGGACGAGCTGTCTCACAGCGGCGGTGGCGTGGCCGCGGCCCCAGGTGTCCGCGCGCAGGATGTAGCTGACCTGGCCGAGGCGCTCGGGCAGGCAGCGCAGTTTGACGACGCCGACCAGGTCGCCGACCACTTCTACCCCGAGGACGTACTGCTCCACCGTCTCCTGGTGGGCCCACTCCTCGGCTCGGGCGATGTAGTAGACCGCCTCGTCCCGCGTCATCTCCGGGCGTCCCAGGAACTGTAGGGAGGGGCCGCTGTAGATCCTCTGGACGTCGGCGGCGTCAGCACGGGTGAGGGCGCGCAGGGCCGGTGTCACGGCTCCGCCAAGATGTCGGCGAGCTCGGCGGCGGTGGGCCGGTCGCGGTGCTTGGCCAGGAGGATCTCGCGCAACGGCCGTTGCAGGGCGGGCCAGGTATCGGCGGCGTGAAGGGGGACACGGCGATTGGCGATGTGGGTGCGCAGTTCAGCGGGGGTGAGCTGGCCGGGGTCGATTCCCGCGGCCGTGTAGTCGAGGGGCCACTGGCCGGTGATACAGGTCCACAGGGTGCCCGCCAGGGCGTACACCTCGGCGGCAGGGCTGGGGGCGACGGGCTGGATGCCGACGTTGATGGATGCGGCGAGCTCGGGTGCGACGAGGTGGGTGATGCCGCCCCGGAAGCTGACGGGTGGCTCGAAGCCCCGCCGCCACGCCCAGGACAGGTCGAGGAGACGCACGCCGGTGACCGTGTGGATGCCGTGGGAGGGCTGAAGGTCGGAGTGGATCCAGCCGGAGGCATGGAGGTCGGCCACCGCCCGACACAGCTCCACCCCGGCGGCCAGGGCCTGGTCCAGGCCGCTCCCGTCCTGGCGCGGGGCAGCGAACGCGTCCCAGGTGGAGGGGCCTCCGATCCAGGGAGTCACCATCCAGCAGCCGCCCGGGTGCGTGTCGTACTGCGCGGTGTAGCCGTCGAGCATGTCGAGGACGGCGGCCTCCCTGGTGGTGGTCTCCGTGCCCTCGCCGTAGCCGAGCTTGATCGCAGCGGCGGCCGCCGGACCGTTGGCCCGCCACACGGCCGAGCCGCGCCGGTCGGTGATCGGCGTCAGCTCGATGGTGCCGCCGCACGCCTGCTCGGCTGCTGCCAGGGCCTCGGGGGGAGGGGGAGGGAACCCGCCCACTGCTTCACCTGCTTCCAGTCATGGGGGAGATGGAAATGGTCGAACACATCGCGGCCGTCATCGACGGCTGAGGCCAGCGCGTCGGCCAGGTCGGGGGTGTCCTTCAGGAACCGGGGGTCGATGGGCCGGATCGCGGTTCGTACGGGCATGAACGACACCGGCGGTGCGGGAATGCGGCGGCCTTGGCGGTCGCGGCGTTCCTCGCCGTGCTCGAACTTGCCGACCATCAGCCCAACCGGCCCGTAGAGGTGTTTGAGCGCCCAGTGCGGCCAGCCCATCACCGCCCGGTGCGATATCGGTTCCATGCTGCCGGTGATGACGACGTTCTCGCAGGCGATCGCGGACCGCGGCCGCGTCATGAGCGTCCGGATCCGCTCCGCGACCTGGACGGCGGCCCAGAACACCTCTGCCTCGACGGCGTCCACGTCGCCGGCGATCTCGTAGACGGTCCACCCGGTCAAGCCTCGCTCGACAGAGGGCCGCAGGTAGGGGCAGTGGGCGGTGATTGCCTCGGTGTAGGCGGTGACGTCCACCGTCGTCGGGCAGGGGGTGCGGGCCTCAACGAGGCGGAGCGCCCCGGCGGTGGGCCGGGGCGCTCCGCCGGTGCGGTGACCGGTCACCGCACCGACTGCTCCTTCGGTGCTGCGTCGTCATCCGGCTGCTTGGGCGCGCAGTTCCACTCCGCCCACACCACCTGTCCCGTCTGGCGGTAGCGGGCCGCTGCCTCGGTGTCGAGGACGCCGTGGGCATCGGCGAACCAGATGTCCGGGAGCGGGCCGTACAGCTCCTCGTACTCGGTGATCCAGGTGACCGGGCCCGCACCGCAGATCTCCGCGTGGGCGATGAGCTGCCCGGCCGTCTCGGCGCACAGCTGCGGGTAGTCCGGGTCGTCCAGCAGCCGGTGCCATGCGGCGTCGATGGCGCCGGAGAACATCTCCGGCGCGCTGCCGCCGTTGTCGAACCGGCGTCCGGTGATAGTCAGGAAGCGGCCGAGTTCGACACGCTCCAAGGTGGCGGTGCTCATGGGTGTTGCTCCTCTCGGTTCAAACACGTCACTTGATGGCTGTCGGATGGCTTGCCGACGGCTGTGAGTCGCCGGGGTGGTCAGCGGCGGAGGCTGGGGCTGCGCTGGATGGGATACCGGCACTCCGGCGAGAAGTCGGGGATCGGCTGGCCGTCCAGCGCGTGGCAGAGCGCGGCGTGCAGCTGCTCGGCCTCTGCGGTGGTCATCACCAGTTCCGAGGTGGCGATGAACTCGCCCTCACGGGCGATCCACATCGGCAGAGCGAGGTGCCCGTCCTCTTCCCGGCTGAGCCACCGCCCAGGTACCCGGCCGAGTTGCCAGTCCGTCACGATGGCTCCCTCTCCGCTCCGACCTGGTCGCTGCCGTGCGGGCCCGGCTGATCGGCCGGTGCGCCGGCATCCACCTCCGCCGCCAGCCGCATCTCCCGGCTCTCGGCGATACGCAGCGCATCCGTCAGCGCCTCGGACAGCCGGTGAACCACGAACCGCAACTGCTGTTCGTCCGCCGCACGCTCATCGAGAAGCGCCCGCGCATACTCCAGAAAGTCGGAGCCCATCCGGAGCTGCACCGCCTCCATCTCGTCAGCGACCCGCCACACGACACTGTCCGGGCCGCTCGACGAGAACAGGCGCTGCCCGGCCGAGCCGGACCACGGCAGCAGACGCGGCCCCTCGCTCACCGCCCCACCACCTGCACCACGCGAATCCAGCACGGACCGCCGTCGACCCCACGGACCGCGAGCCACAGCGTCCGCCGCCGCGCCCTCTGCCGCGCCGCTTCCATGCGACGCTCATGAGCGACGCGGTACGGACGCACAAGAGCGACGTCCTCATCCCGTAACGGGGGCACGGGCACGAGCGGCAGGGGCTTGGTCGGTGCATCGGCGCGCAGAGCGGCGGACGGGACCTGATCAGCCGACCGGTGGCGCCCCGACGACGGGATCACCATCCGCATCAGCATTTCGAAGATCCACGCGATAGCGTGGTGCATGTCTTCAACCTCCCGGGGTTGAGGGCCACGCCCCCGGACCGGTCGCTCGGTCGCGGGGGTTTTCCGTCACCAAGACCCTTGCGGCTGACGCCATGTCGATCCCATCCCATGGCCCTATAGAGCCGCCCTATATTTGAGATATGGGGGAAACTCCCGAGGGCCTGTGGTCCCACCCAGAGCTGGCAGCGGCGGTCACAAGCGAAGACTGGGGCGCCGTCTTCCGTACGTACCGGAAGCTCACCGGCTTGAGTCAAACCAAGCTCGGAGAACGCGTCGGTCTTGTCCAGCCCGATGTGTCCGACATCGAGCGCGGTCGTCGCCGCGTCACCTCTGTGGAGGTGCGGCAACGCATCATGGTGGGGCTCGGCGTTCCTCGCGATCTGCAAGCCCTAGCGGCGCAACTGGCCACGGACACAGCCCCGGTCCCGGCGTTGGCTCTGCCCGGGGTCGCGCCGGACGACGACCTGTTGACTCGGGTGACAAGCGTGGTCGATGCCTCGCACCGCGTGGACGCCGCCACCCTCGATTGGCTTGACCGACTGCTCGCCGAGCACCGCCGGGCCGAAGACCTCATTGGATCCCGGCCCCTTGTCGACGTGATGCGCCAGCAGCTTCGTACGGTGGTGGACCTGTACGCGGGCGCGCGTGGCTCTCTCGCCGATCGCGTCGTACGGCTCGCCGCCGAGCATGCCCAGTTCCTCGCATGGATGGCACAGGACCAGGACGACACAGCCACAGCACTGGCCTGGTACGACCGCTCACACGAATGGGCCTTGGAGGCCGGGGACGCCAACATGGCCGCCACGACGCTCAACATGAAGGCACACATGGCGTGGTCCAAGGGGCGCGCCACCCGATGCATCCGCCTGGCCGAGGCTTCCCGCTGGTCGGCCCCGGGCACGTCGCTCGGCGTACGGGGAATGGCTGCGCAGATGGCTGCCAGAGGGCACGCCCTCGACGGGAGGACCGACGACGCCCGCCGCCTGCTCGACGAAGCGCAAGAGCTCATCAGTCAGGCGTCCGAGCGCCCCGAGGACGAGCCGGTATGGATGTACTTCTACGACGAGACATGGTTCACCCTGCAACGCGGCATGGCATCGCTGCACCTGCGCGACTGGCCAGCGGCCGTGGGCCAGCTCACTGTCGGGCTCGACGCCCTGCCCGACGAGTACCGCCGTGACAAGACGTGGTTCCGCGCCTGCCTCGCCCATGCGCTCGCCGGGGCAGGTGAGTCGGCACAGGCGGCCTCCGTAGCCGTGGCAAGCGTCCCCGACGCCGCCGCCGTCGGGCGCCCACACTCCTGGAACGAGTTGCACACCACGGCCGCCGTACTCATGCGCCGAGGGGCGAAGGAAGGGCGCCAGGTCGTCGCTGCCCTCCGCGAGTACGACTGACAGACCCTGGGGGACAGACGCGCCCCAGATCGACTGGTCCATGGTCAGCGTCGATCATGCCGCGCCCATCAGCAAGCCGCCGGGCGCCACACCCGCGCGCGGCCGTGGCACGTCCCGTGGCCGAATAAACGCGTCCGTGACGGCGCAATCCGGCCGAAGTTGGCATCGCCCGAGCCGCGCTCAAGTCGAAAGACCCATATTCGCCTGGCCGTTCGTCTCCTCAGTCGGAGGAGAACTCCCCATTTCCATCAGGAGGGTGTGCCATGACTCACGCCGAGACGACCGGCGGCGGACCGCCACTCACCGCCGTCGATCGCCCTTCCCCGGGGCCGTCCAGCCCGGCGGGGTCCCCGCCCCGGGTGTCGCACACCGCCCTGAAGGGCGATGTCCACCCGCGCTTCGGCAAGATACGGCTCCCCACCCTGACCGGTCTCCGGTTCATCGCCACGCTGCTGGTCTTCATCAACCACGCCGGACTGCCGTTCCCCAATCGGCGGCTGCTGGAAGATGACGACACCGCGATGGACTTCTTCGAGATCATCCGGAACGTCGGCGGGCCGACGATCACCTTCTTCTTCGTGCTCAGCGGTTTCATCATGACCTGGTCCGCCCGGGAGAGTGACACCGCGGGGACCTTCTGGCGCCGCCGGGCGTTCAAGATCTTCCCGAACTACGTGGTCGCCTGGGTGCTGGCCTGGACGCTGTACGCCTCGGCCTACACGCCGGTGGGGACGGGCGTGGCCAACCTGTTCATGGTGCACGCGTGGTCGCCGGAGTGGGACCACTTCAACAGCGTGAACCCGCCGCACTGGTCGATGTGCGCCGAGCTGCTGTTCTACGCCTTGTTCCCGCTCATGTACGCCGTGCTGCGCAAGATCAACCCGGACCACCTGAAGTACTGGATCTCCGGGGTCATCGCCGCGATCCTCACCATCCCGGTCATCGCCGACTTCGTGCTCTCCGACACCCCGTACTTCCCGGGCGGCGCCGAGCTGGACGCGAAGGTCACCGCGACCCAGTACTGGTTCGTCTACTACTCGCCGCCGCTGCGCATCTTCGACTTCGCGCTCGGTGTGCTGATCGCCCTCGCGATCAAGCACGGCCGCTGGTGGAACGTCGGCATGATCTGGTCCGGCCTCGGCGTGATCGGCGCCATCGTGGGCTGCTACTACGTGCCGTTCCTCTACGGGCAGCGCGCCCTGGGCACCATCCCGGTGGCCTTCTTCGTCGCCGCCGCCGCCATCGCGGACATGGAGGGCCGGTTCACGCTCTTCCGGCACCAGGCGCTGGTGTGGCTCGGCGAGATCTCCTTCGCCTTCTACCTCGTCCACGACGTCGTCATCACCTACGGGCGCAAGGCGATAGGCGACGGGTACTACTCGGGAACCGGCACCGCCTTCATCCTGACAGCGATGTTCGCGCTGAGCCTGGGCCTCGCCGCGCTCATGTACTTCCTGATCGAGCGTCCCATCATGCGGGCCTTCGCCACCTCCAAGAAGCGACGCGCCAAGCCGGCAGCGGCGGCGGCAGCGTCAGCTGCCTAGAACCGACCCGGCACCGCACGCCCGGCCCTGGCCGGACAGGACATCCGCACATGTCCTTCCGGCCAGGGCCGCTGTGTGTGCCAGGGGATGCCCACCGGACACCCGGACACCCGGACACACCGACGCCGGGGCACCCGGACGCCCGGACACCGGGTAACCGGGGCACCCCCGAGCCGGTCCCATCACGCCCCCGGCCCGCCACCAGCCGTCCTTGACCAGGTCACCGTTGCCGTCAGCACAGTGTCAGCCTTTCGGCAGCGGCTCCTCTCATGCTGGGCGGATGGTGCGGAGGGGGGAGCGCCTCCTGTCACGGAATCCGCACGGCCGCTTCAGCGTGCCGAGACACCCGGTGCCGCTCCACGGCACCCGTCGGGCTGTCCCGTACCGTGCTGATCCCTACGAGAGCACCACCGGCCCGGTGTTCGCACCGTTCCGCACACTCACCCCCACGGTCCGACGTCACATCTGCTGTCGACACAGCGTCAGCAATCACGGTGGGGGGAACACTTGTGCACGGACAGTGCGGACCGCCGGGACGGCGGGGACAGCCCACGGCAAGCCCTCGGACCTGATTCAGGAGGCCACGCGATGACCATGCTCCGGACCCCCGGCGGGCAGACCAACGCGACCGCCGGTCACGGTATGGACGAGGCGCGCCGGATACCGCTGACCGAGAGCCAACGGAGCCTGCTGGACCGGCACCGCGCCGACCCCGGGGCCGCTACCGCCGACCCCGGCGCCGCCACCTGCAATGTGCCGCTCGCCGTCGACCTGCGCGGCCGGCTGGACAGCGCCGGCCTGGAAGCCGCCCTCGCCCGGCTCGTCGCCCGCCACCCGCTGCTCTCCGCCCGCGTCGTCGAGGACGGCATGGGCGGACCGCCGCACCTGGACGTCGACCCCGCCCGGGTGCCCCGGCTCGAACGGCGCACCGTCGCCTTACCGCGCGCCACGCACCAGTGGCCGGCCCAGGCGGTGCTCGCCGAAGCCCGTCAACAACTCGACCTGGAGCACCAGGGAGTGCTGCGCGCGGTGCTCGCCGACCACGGCCCCGGCCACCACACCCTGCTGCTGGTCGTCCACGACCTCGTGCACCTCGTTGTCGACGCCGAGTCCACCGGCGTCCTCCTCGCGGACCTGCTCTCCACCTACGAGCAGGGCACCCGCACCGGTCCCGCCTGGGACTGCCACGACGAGTACGTCACCGCCCGCGCCCGGGAAGAGGCGAAGGACACCGCCGCCGAGGCGTACTGGCGCGAGCACCTCGACGGCGCCGATCTCACCGTCGACTTCCCGCTGGACACCCCCGGCGACCGGACGCCGCGCGAGGCGACCGTCCCCCTCCGCCCCGGCGCCGAGCTGCGCGCCCGGACAGCCGCCTTCGCCCGCGATCGGCGCGGGTGTCCGGCCGCCGTGCTGCTCGCCGCCTACCTCAAGGCCCTCGGCGACTACTCCGGGCAGGCCGCCCCGGTCGTGGGGGTGTTGTTCGGCGACTTCCACGGACCGGTCTTCGACCGCAGCCTCGGCCGCTTCATCCGCACCCCGCTGGTGCGGGCCCCCGCGCACGACGGGCTCAGCGCCGCCGGGCTGGTCACCGGGGTGCAGAACGAGCTCGCCCGGGCCTTGGAACACTCCCGGCTGCCCTACCCGCGCATCGCGCGCCTCGCCCGGAGCGGCACGGGCGCCTCCGCGCCTTCCCCCTCGCCTTCTCCCGCCCATTCCTCCGCGCATTCTGCCGCGCCTTCCTCGGTACCTTCCTTCTTCCCGCCCTTCAACTGCGCCTTCGTGCTGCCCAGCCGGTCCGAAGCCGCGGCCGCGGCGCTGAGCGGCGCCCGACTGCGCGGCGGGCTGCGCGCCCACTGGCGCCGGGACGTGCCCGCGCCGGGCCCTGGGCTGCTCACCCTGGAGGCGTACGAGGGGGAGGGCGGGCTGTGCGGACGGCTGACCTACGACGCGGCGCGCATCGAGCCCGCCACCGCCGAGGCGTTCACCGAGCACCTCCTCGCAGTCGTCGGGGAGTTGGTGGGTGACCCCGACCGGCCCGTCAGCGGGCTCGCGGGGGGTGCGGTGGGTACGGCGGCGGGCGCGGTGGACTCCGCCCGCCCGGGCTCCGTCCTGCCGGGCTCCCCGGCCGAGGCCGGCGGTCCGCCGCGTGCCGCGCAGGCGCGGGCGCCGGAGACGACGGCCGCCCCGCGTGCCCCGCAGGCGCCCCCCGGGGGCCGCGGTCCGCGCGAGCTGGACGGTCTCCATGACCCGGGCCGTCCCCGCGACCCGGGCGGCCTCCCTGACCTGGACGGCCCCCGCGACCCCGGTGGCCTCCCTGACCTGGACCGCCCCCGCGACCCGGAGGTCGCGGGCCGTGCCGTGCCGGACGGCGTGCAGAACGCGGCGGAGCCGACGGGCGCGGCGGGACCACCCGCTCCCGGCGCCGCCGACCTGGTGGCCGCCACCGACGCGATGGCCCCGGAACTGGTGGCCACTGCGGACCCGGGGGGCCCGGCGAACCCGGCCGATCCGGCGGGCCCGGCGAACCCAGCGGACCCGGTGGACCCGGCAGCCACAGCAGCCGCGGCGGGATCATCCGCCGCCGGTGCCGCCGGCTTGGTGGCCGCCGCCGACGTGGTGGCCTCGGACGTGGTGGCTGCCTCGGACGTGGTGGCCGCCGCCGACCGGGTGGCTCTCCCCGACGTCGTGGCCGCCCCCGACGTCGGAGCCGCCGGCGAGGTGGCGGGTGCCCTCGACGTCGTGCCCGCTCCCGACGTCGGGGCCGTCGCCGATCCCGCCACCGCACAGCCCGCCACCGCACAGCCCGCCACCGCGCAACCCGCCACTGACTCCGCCACCGTCGACAGCGGTGAGCCGCAGCCCGCCGCCGGGGACGGCGGGGGCTGTCCGGCCCCCGAGCTGCTCTCCGGCGCGGGCCACGGCAGACCCCTCACCGGGCGGCCCGTCCCCGGCGGGGTGCACACCGTCCCCGTCACCCCGCAGCAGCGCTGCCTGCTCCTGGACGCGCTCGCCCACCGCGGCACCGGGCGCTATGTCCAGCAGCTCACCTGGCGCTGGCACGGCCCGCTGGACACCGACCGGTTCACCGCCGCCTGGCAGTCGGTCTTCGACCGGGAGACCGTGCTGCGCGCCGCCTTCGTCTGGGCACCTGAGCCGCACGTCGCCCTCCACGACCACGCCACCGCCGAGGTCGTACGGCACGCGGCCGGCACGACCGACTGGGACCGGCTCCGGGAGCGGGACCGGCTGCGCGGCTTCGACCTGCGCCGGCCGGGCCTGCTGCGGGTCACCCTCCTCGACGACCCCGGCCCGCGCCGCGACCTCGGCCGCGTCCCCGCCGCCCGGACCCGGACGGGCGGGCGGCACACGCCCACGTCCACCCGCATCCTGCTCACCTTCCACCACGTCCTGCTCGACGCCTGGAGCGTGTCGATCCTGATCCAGGAGTTCTACCGGGCCTATCTCGCCTACGGCTCGCTGCCCGGCGGCGAGCGGCGCCCCGACTTCCGCGACTACGCGCGCTGGCTGGCCGGGCAGGACACCGCTCCGGCCCGTGAATTCTGGTCCCGGGCCGTGCCGGCGCAGGCGCCCGCCGTGCTGCCCGCCCGGCCCGGGCCCGCCACCGGGCTGAGCGGCCCGGGCCGGGCCGAGGTGCGGCTCACCCCCGCCCAGGCCGACCGGCTGCGCTGCTGGGCGGCGGCCTTCGCCGCCACCGAGTCCAGCGCGGTGCAGGCGGTCTGGGCGATGCTGCTGCACCGGGCCGCGGGCGCGACCGGTCCGGCGCCGGTGGGCTTCGGCGTCGCGGTGTCCGGCCGCGGCATTCCGCTGGAGGCCGTGGAGCTGCTGCCCGGGCCGCTGAGGAACGCGCTGCCGATGGTCCTGGAGGTCGACCCGGCGCACAGCGTGCCGCAGCTGCTGATCACGCTGCGCGACCATGCGCTGGACATGGCCGCCTACGAATGGGTGTCCACCGGGCAGATCCACCGGTGGACCGGGCGCCGGGCGGACGAGAAGCTCGTCGAGAGCCTGGTCGTCGTGGAGAACCACCCGCGCGCCTCCGAGGACCTGCGGACCGCGCTCGCCGCCCACGGCATCCGGGTCGGGCCGCCCGAGGCCGCCGCCGCGCAGACCGGCTTCCCCGTCACCCTGTTCGCCTGCCGGGACGGCGACGGCGGTCTGACCCTCGCCGCGGTCCACGACCGCGCCAGGATCGGCGACGCCGACGCGGACAAGCTCGTCGGCCAGTGCGCGCGGCTGCTGCGCCGGCTGCCCGGCAGCGCCGACGAGGCGACCACCGTCGGGGAGGTGCTGGACGCGCTCGGCGAGAGCGATCTGCCGCGGATCGCCGAGCCTCCCGCGGCGGACGGCCCGCGCCCGTGACCGGCCCCCCGCCCGCCGCTCGCTGATCTCCCACCGTCTCGGCGCCGCCACCTCGGCCGGGCGTCTCGGCCACCGTCTCGGCGCCGCCGCTTCGGCCACCGTCTCAGCCGCCGCCCTGCACCGGTCGCAAAGAGGGCTGATCCGATCCGCCCCGGCACCGCTCCCGCACCACTCAAGGCATGCGCGAGCAGAAGTTGTCACGGTGGCCCGATCGAGCCGAAGGAGGAGCCGGTGCACGACATCAGGGGAGAGAGGGAAGAGCGCGAACGTCCGACGGGTGACCTCTTCTCACTCGTCTCACTCGTCTCCGTGGCTCCTCCGCTCCGGCTCGCCGGGGCGGAGGAGGACGAGACCGAGCTGAACATCGTCCGGGGAATCGACTGACCGACGAAAGCGGCGGGCCGGTGCCCGCGCCGCGCGGCCGTCCCGTCCCGCCTCGCGAAACGCCCGTCTCAAACTCGTTCCCGCCCGCCGGTCACATTCCCTCGCCGGCATCCGTCATGTCAGTGACGTAGGAACCCGCCGGTGACTTGATTTCCGTAGAGCTGAGGAGTTACGCAATGGCTGCCCCCGACTCAATCACGAAGCGTTCAGGGCCGGGCGCCAGTCCCGGGGCGATCCTGGCCTTCGTCTGCATGGGCCAGTTCATGGTCATGGTCGACGCGTCGATCGTGAACCTCGCCCTGCCCTCCATCCAGGAGGGCCTCGACATGTCTGACGTCAGCCTGGGCTACGTCTTCACGGCCTACGCCACCGTGCTGGGTGGATTCCTTCTGCTCAACGGACGGCTCGCCGACACCTTCGGACGCCGCAAGGTCCTGCAGACCGGCTTCCTGGTCTTCGCCCTGGCGTCCCTGATCGCGGGTCTCTCCGTGAACGGCACCATGCTGATCACCGCCCGTGGCTTCCAGGGCTTCGGCGCCTCGCTCATGGCCCCGGCCGCCCTGTCGATCCTGACCACCACCTTCGAAGAGGGCCCGGAGCGCAACAAGGCCCTCGGTGTCTGGGGCGCGCTCTCCGGTATCGCGGCGATCGTCGGTGTCATCGTGGGCGGTGTCTTCGCCGACGGACCCGGCTGGGAGTGGATCTTCTGGGTCAACCTGCCGATCGGTCTGGGCGCCGCGCTGCTGGCCCCGCGCATCGTGCCCGAGAGCCGCGCGGACAAGCGGGAGGGCTCCTTCGACTTCGCCGGCGCCGTGGTCTTCACCGGTGCGCTGCTGCTGCTGATCTTCACCCTCGGTGAGTCCACCAACGTGGGCTGGAGCACCTTCCGCACCATCGGCAGCCTGGTCGGCGTGGCCGCCCTGCTGGCCCTGTTCACCGTGATCGAGCTGAAGGCCAAGGCGCCGCTGATGCCGCTGCGGATCTTCCGGCTGAAGACCATGCGGACCGCGAACATCTCCGCGATCCTGGTCCTCGGCGCCTTCGGCGCGCTGTTCTACTTCGCCAGCCTCTTCATGCAGAACGTCTACGGATACTCGCCGCTGAAGGCCGGCTTCGCCTACGTGCCCCTCGCCGTCTGCGTGGCGGTCGGCGCCGGTGCCGCCTCGGGCATGGTGGCCAAGATGGCGGCCAAGCCCGTGCTGCTGACCGGTCTGGTGCTGACCATCACCGGCCTGCTGCTGCTGTGGCGCGCCCCGGCCGACGGCAGCTACGTCGTCGACCTGCTGCCCGCCTTCATCGTCCTGGGTCTGGGTTGCGGCCTGGTCTACGTGACGCTGCAGATCGCCGCCTTCGTCGGGATCAGCGAGCAGGAGGCGGGTGTGGGCGCCGGCCTCTACAACACCAGCCAGGAGACCGCCGGAGCGCTCGGCCTGGCGATCGTCACCACCATCGCCTACAACGGCCTCAGCGACAAGATGGCTGAGACCGGTGGGGACCCGGCCAAGATCGTGAACGTCCAGGAGAACGCCAACCACGACGCGTTCCTCTCCGCCGCCGGGCTGGCCTTCCTGGGACTGGTCATCGTCAGCTTCCTGATGCCCAAGGGCAAGGCTCCCAAGGCCGAGCCGCCGGCGGCGGAGACCGTCCAGCCCGCCACCGCCGAGCAGGTCTGAGCCCCGCCGGCACCCTCCGTCCGACGACGACGGCACAACCCGCGGCGCTTCCCCGGCCCTGACACCGGGGGAGCGCCGCGCACCGCACCGGGGCCCTCGCCCCGGCGCCCAGCCGCCCCCCAGCCGATAGGGACGAACACGATGACGCTGCCCCAAGAGCGCACCAGCACACCGGTGGTGTCGGCCTCGGTCGACGCGTTCCTGACCGAGCCGCACATCGCCACGCTGACCACCTTCCGGCCCAACGGCACGCCGCACATGGCGCCCGTCCGGTTCACCTGGGACAAGGAGGCGGGGCTGGTGCGGGTCATGACCGTCTCCTCCTCGCGCAAGGCCCGCAACCTGCTCGCGGCCCCCGGCAGCCGGGTCGCGCTCTGCCAAGTCGCCGGGTTCACCTGGGTCACGCTGGAGGGCACCGGTGCGGTGTCCGACGATCCGGTGCGGGTCGCCGAGGGGGTGCGGCGGTACACCGAGCGCTACTGGTCCGCGCCGCCCAACCCGCCCGGCCGGGTGGTCATCGAGATCGCCGTCGACGCGGTGATGAGCCTCAACACCTGAGCCGCGGTCAGGGGTCGCGGCTCAGGTGCTGAGGCTCAGGTGTTGAGGTTCAAGGGGGCGGGGTCATGGGCCGAGGCCCGAGGTCAGCTCAGCTGCCGGCGGGCCTGCTTCCACTCGCGGTCGACGGCCCAGGCGTCGGCGACCGGCCCGAGGTGGTCGAGCTTGTCGGGATTGCTCACCGCACGGAGGGTCTGGATCTGCCCGTCGAGCATCTCGAGGATCAGGGTGTACAGGACCTTGCCGTCCCGGTCGCGGAAGACCGCGCCGGGCTGGCCGTTGATCTCGTGCCGCTCGAGCGTCACGTCGATCCGGAACAGCCAGGGGAAGACCGAGCCCAGCACCCGGGCCACGTTCTCCGCGCCGACGAGCGCCTTGGCCAGCTGCGGGGTCTTGCCGCCGCCGTCACCGACCAGTTGCACATCGGCGGCGAGCAGACTCTGCAGCCCGCCCACATCGCCGTCCTTCAGCGCGTCGAAGAACCGCGTCGCCAGCTCCTGCCGCTCCTGGCGGTCGGCTTCGAACCGCGGCCGCCCGGCCTGCATGTGCCGCCGCGCCCGCACCAGCAGCTGACGGCATGCCGCCTCCGAACGCCCCACCGCCGCGGCGACCTCGTCGAACCCGAAGGCGAACACATCCCGCAGCAGGAAAACCGCCCGCTCCAGCGGGGAGAGCCGCTCCAGCAGCAGCAGCGCCGCCATCGACACCGAGTCGGCCAGCTCAACCGACCGCGCCGGATCCTGGTACGGGTCGCTCAGCAGCGGCTCGGGGAACCACGGCCCGACGTACTCCTCCCGCCGCACCCGCGCGGAACGCAGCACATCGATCGAGATCCGTGTCACCGCGGCCGACAGAAAAGCCTTCGTCGAGACGGGCCGGGTCGGCGAGGCGTCGAAACGCAGCCATGTCTCCTGCACCGCGTCCTCGGCCTCACCCACGCTGCCCAGAATCCGGTAGGCGATGGAGAACAGCAGCGGCCGCAGCTCCTCGAAGTCCTCGACCTTGCTCACGCCGACCCTTCCTCCCCTGAACTGATGATCATCCGTACATCGACGCGCCAGCGTACGCCGCGTCGTTTCAGTGGAGCTGGCCCGGCTCGTAGTCCCCGGCCGGCTGCTGGGCCATGACGTTCAGCCGGTTCGCGGTGTTCATGAAGGAGATCAGCAGCGCCAGGGCGGTGAGCTGCTCCTCGTCGTAGTGCTTGGCGGCCCGCGCCCAGACCTCGTCGCTGACCCCGCCGGCCGCGTCCGCGATCCGGGTGGCCTGCTCCGCCAGCTCCAGCGCCGCACGCTCGGCCTCGGTGAAGACCGTGGCCTCCCGCCACGCCGCCACCAGGTGCAGCCGCACCGAGCTCTCGCCGGCAGCGGCGGCGTCCTTGGTGTGCATGTCGATGCAGAAGGCGCAGCCGTTGATCTGGCTCACGCGCAGCGCCACCAGCTCCTGCGTCGTGGCCGGCACCGACGATTCCTTGATCACCTTGCCCGCCGCCATGAGGTGCTTGAAAGCCTTGCCGGCGGTCGGGCTGGCGAAGTAGTCCAGTCGCGCGTTCATGGTGTGCTCCCTTGGTGGTCGTTGATGGCTACACCCCCGAGACGAGGTAGCCCCACCCCCTGTGACATGGCCGGATGTGACCTGCGTCACCGCGAGAAAAGCCGTGCGGCGGTGCCGGGAGTCCTCTCTCCCGGCACCGCCGCACGGCTGCTCTACACGTGTTCTGACGGCCGCTCAGCCGAACGCGCTCAGCGCGGCGGCGGGCTGCCGATCATCCACAGCAGACGGAACGACAGCAGGCTCAGCCGCCAGCCGTCCGGCGTGCGGCGCGCTTCACCGCTGACCAGACTGCCGTTGGCGAAGATCGGCGACAGCTCACCCTGCGGCGGCACATGCCGGGCCAGATGCACATGGGTGGACTGCAGGTTGGCCCGCAGCGAGGCCCGGTCGCCGTCGACCACCACCACGGCCGGCGAATTGAGATGCTGCGTCGCCTCGAACGCCGCCAAGGCGGTGCGGTGGTACTCGGCCAGGCCGTCGATCCCCTCGTGCCGGCTCATCGGGAACTCGATCACCGCGTCCTGGGTGAACAGGCTCGCCGCCCAGTCGTCGTCGAGCTTGTCGTCGTCCAGGTTGATCAGATAGCGGTCGAGAAGTGCGGCGATTTCGGTGGCGGATTGGGCGGATCGGGTTGAAGTCATGCCTGAGGATGCCGCCGAATCCACCGGGCCACGCAACCCCGCTTGTCGCGGATCTGACGTTCCTGACACAAGCCTGTACTGGCTTTTCAAAGGTCTGTAACAGACTCTATTTACTGGCCGTGACAGCCCTCGCGATACTGAGAAAACACCAGTTGGAAGAGGGCAGATGGACACCTTTGATGCAGACGTCATCGTTGTAGGAGCCGGCCCCACCGGACTCATGCTCGCAGGTGAACTGGGTCTGAACGGAGTCTCGGCGATCGTCGTCGAGCGCCTTGCCGAGCCGATACAGCAGTCGCGTGCTCTCGGTTTCTCGGCGCGCACCATCGAAGAATTCGACCAGCGCGGACTGGTCTCCCGATTCGGCGGAGTGGACGTCATTCCGGTCGGCCATTTCGGCGGTGTGTCCATCGACTACCGGGTGCTGGAAGGCGGCTCGTACGGCGCGCGGGGAATTCCCCAGTCGCGCACCGAGGGCATACTCGCCGGCTGGGCCGCGGAACAGGGCGCGCGGGTGCGCCGCGGCGTCGAGGTGACCGGCATCGAGACCGACGAGGACGGGGTGAGCGTCGAGCTCACCACGCCGGACGGCCCGAGCCGGCTGCGCGCCCGCTATGTGGTGGGCTGCGACGGCTCCCGCAGCGCGGTGCGCAAGCTGGCCGGCATCGACTTCCCCGGCACCGAGGCCGCCATCGAGCTGCGGTTCGCCGATGTGGCCGGCGTCCAGCTGCGGCCCCGCTTCAGCGGCGAGCGGGTGCCCGGCGGCATGGTCATGGTGCTGCCGCTGGGCCCGGACCGCAGCCGCATCATCTACTTCGACCGCAACGAGCCGCTGCGCACCAGCCCCGACCCGATCACCTTCGACGAGGTGGCCGACGCCTTCCAGCGGCTGTCCGGCGAGTCCATCCACGGCGCCACGCCGCTGTGGGTCAGCTCGACCACCGACGTCAGCCGGCAGGCCGCCGAGTACCGGCGCGGGCGCGTCTTCCTCGCCGGCGACGCCGCGCACATCCATCTGCCCATCGGCGCCCAGGGCATGAGCGCGGGTGTGCAGGACGCGGTCAACCTCGGCTGGAAGCTCGCCCTGGACATCAAGGGCCAGGCCCCCGAGGGCCTGCTCGACACCTACCACAGCGAGCGGCACCCGGTCGGCGCCCGCATCCTGACCAACACCCTCGCCCAGCGCATCCTCTACCTCGGCGGGGACGAGATCACCCCGATGCTCGACGTCTTCACCGAGCTGGTGGGCTTCGAATCCGTCCAGCGCCACCTCGTCGGCATGGTCACCGGCCTCGACATCCGCCACGAGGGCGGCCCCGAGGACCACCCGCTGCTGGGACGGCGGCTGCCCGACAAGGAGCTGGTCGTCGAGGGCGAGAAGACCACCGGCTTCGCGCTGCTGCACCCGGGCCGCGCGGTGCTGCTCGACCTCCAGGACGACCCAGCGCTGCGGGAGACCGCCGCCGGCTGGGCCGACCGGGTCACCACGGTCACCCCTGACCGCTTCGACTGCGACGCCCCGACGGACGGCATCCTCGTACGTCCCGACGGCTACGTCGCCTGGGCCTCCCCCTCGGGGTCCGGCACCGCCGGGCTCACCGAGGCCCTCACCCGCTGGTTCGGCCGGGCCAACTGAGCTGGGCCTGACTCCTGCCCCCTCCATTCCCTCATCCCTCATCCCTCATAGGAAGCGAAGGAAGAATGCCCAAGATCTCCACCGAGGCCAAGGACCTGATCGTCCTCAACCTGTTCACCACCGACGCTTCCGAGAAGCAGGGAAGCCTGATCAACGAGATGCGGAAGATCGTCGACGCCGCGGCGTACGAGGGCTGGATCTCCTCCACCGTGCACGCGGGCGTGGACAAGCCGGGCACCGCCAACTTCATCCAGTGGCGCAGCGGTGAGGACCTGGAGAAGCGGTACGCGGGCGACGAGTTCAAGCACCGCACCCTGCCGGTCTTCCGCGAGATCACCACCTCGATCCGGCTGCTGCAGAACGAGATCCCGTTCATCCAGACCCACCCGTCGCTGGACGGCGTCTTCGAGATCTCGCCCAAGCGCGACGACTACACCGTGATCGCGGTCTTCGGTGTGGAGCAGGAGAACCAGGACGAGCTGGTCGACGCCCTGGGCTCCAACCACGACTACCTGCTCGACGTCCCCGGCTACCGCGCCCACGCGGTCCTGAAGGGTCTGCGCGCCCGCTTCCTCGACGGCGCCTTCGTCGTCACCTACGCCCAGTGGGAGAGCAAGGAGGCGTACGACGCCTTCAAGAACACCCCGCACGCGGAGAAGTCCGCGGCCCGGCAGAAGGCCGAGGCCCGCGTCGAGGCCCTGGCGACCTCGGTCGACTCCAACACCTACCGCGTCGTCCACACCCGCGGGGCCGGCGAGTAACCGTCACCGAGCTTCACCACCGGGCCCTTCCGGCCCGAACCACCAAGCTCTTCCGACGCTTCTTCGACGCTTCTTCGACCAGCACCACCGGCAACCCCGGCTGACCGCCGGTGACCACCGGCCACCCCGGCACGGCACCGGCACCCACCGGCAACCCCGGTCACCCTTCGGCGAACAAGCACCGGACAACCCCGGCGCACCCCGGCGAGCACCGGCCACCCGGCAGCCCACCGGCACGCCGACAACGCCTGGCTTCCTTCACGGGGGGAGCCAGGCGTTCCGGTTTCCGGGCCCGTGCTTGTCGGGTCAGGGCGCCGGGGCCGTTTCGATCAGGTGGAAGACGTGCGAGGGCAGGGGAGTGATCGTCGGATCGCTCAGGCCCGCCTCCCGGCACAGCTCGGTGAACTCCTCCCCGGTCCGTTCCCTGCCTCCCATATTCACCAGCATGTTCAGATCGGTGAGGTACGTGACGCTGGAGTCGGCGCCGACGGTCGCCGGCAGCACGGGCTCCACGATCAGCAGTCGGCCGTGCGGCGGGAGCACCTCCCGGCAGTGTCGCAGGATGACAGCGCACCGCTGGTCGTCCCAGTCATGCAGCACGCTCTTGAGCAGGTACAGGTCGCCGCCTTCGGGAACGGAGGCGAAGAAGTCCCCTGCCCGTGTGGAGGCCCGGTCCGCGACCCCCTCCCGGTCGAGCACCGCCTCCGCCTCGGACAGCCCTTCAGCCGTGTCGAACACGACTCCCCGCAGACCGGGATGCGCTTGCAGGACCGCGGCCAACAGCGTGCCGTCGCCACCTCCGACGTCGACGACGTGGGTGAACGGGCTGAAGTCATAGGACCCCGGCAGCATCCTGGCCACCACAAAGGTCCCCTGGCCCATGGCGGCATTGAACCGGGCGGACAGCTCCGGGCTCTGCCGCAGATGAGAGAAGAAGTCGGTGCCGAAGACCGTCGGAAAGGACGTCTCACCGGTACGGACGCTGTCCTCCAGGTACTCCCAGGCGTCCAGCATCGCCGGGTCGCCGAGCAGCCTGACGAACCCCCCGAACGAATCCGGCCGCGTCTCGCTGAGCAGCGCCCCGGTCGAGGTGACGGTGAAGCCGCCGGCACGGGACTGGGCCAGCAGGCCGAGGGACGCCAGCGCGCGCAGCAGCCGGTGCGTCGCCTGCGGATGGGCCCCGCAGTCGCGCGCGACGGCGTCCGCGGTGCGCTCGCCGTCGCCGATCAGGTCGGCGATCCGCATGCGCACTGCGGTGTACACCACCCTCCCCGCCATGGGCCCGAAGGCGAGCCGCACCAGCCCCAGCCGATCCGCCTCGACCCCGGCACCATCGGTTCCGCCGACTGCTACGGGTGCCTCGATTCCGTCGACGGTCCCGTCGACTCCGTCCGCGCGCCGCACCGTCTCGTCAGCCGTCACGGGCGCTCCCTCGCGTCGACGTACCCGCTGTTCACCTGGGCGGATACCCCGGCTGCTACCCACCGTAGAGAGCCGCTCACCAGCTACGCGGACGCGTCTCCGCCTCGCCACCTGTTCAGGCCAACCGTCAGACACCCTTGGCCCACCGGGTCAAGGCGATCTACCTACCGGCCGTTGTTGTTCACTACGTCGCAGCGCTCCTGGAGGGCGGCCGTCGCGGTGATGATGATGGCGAGGAACCCTCGCGGTGGGTGCGATCGATCAGCGTGGGGCATCGAGGTCCTCGCCGTAGGTGACGTTGAGCTGGGCCAGGAGGGCTGAGGCCAGTTCGGGCTCCTGGGCGCGGTCGATGATGACCTTCGAAAGCCGTTCGACACTCGGCCGAGTTCAGTCGCAGCCGCTCCAGGTGGACGCGGGCCGCTCGCAGATTGGTGATCCGGCCGCTGACCAGTCGGGCGTCGGCAAGGTCAAGCGCGCGCAGGTCGGCGTCGGCGTACTGGAAGTTCCTGGACGACTCCCCGGCTCCCTTCGAGGGGCTGGACGTTGGACAGGTACAGGCCGGGCTCGTCGAGGCTGGGCAGGGCCAGCGTGACGCGGCCGATGTTCTCCGGGGGGCCCGAGCGCAAAGCGGCCGAAGCGTCACTGGACTGCGTGCGCTCCCCGTGCCACGTTCACAGCCGCAGGGGTGACCGGGGCTTCCAGGGGAGATGCAGGTGATCGGCTTCAGCACTGAGGTCGTGGCGGCGCCGGAGAGTTTTGGGCTGTGGGAGGTGGCCACCGCGCGGTCGCACATGCGCCACCGGCCGGGCGGCGACGACGGCCAGGGCGACTTCCGCGCCAGGATGCGGGTCCTGGACCTGGGGGAGTTACAGGTGTCGGCGCTGGCCTTCTCGCATCTGGAGGTCGTGCGGACAGCGAAGCTGATCCGGCAGTCCGATCCGGAGGTGTACCAGATCGGCTGTCACCTCGGTTCGCAGGCCGCTCTCTCCCTGGCCGGGCGCGAGACGGTGCTGCGGCCCGGCGACGTCGTCGTGCTGGACAGCAGCCGTCCCTACCACAGCGACGTCCGCGCCGTTCAAGGCAACTGGTCGTTCGTGACCGCGCAGTTCTCTCGCCGGCTGATGCCCCTGCCGGAGAGAACGGTGCAGCGCCTGCTCGCCGCTCCGATCAGCGGGAGCCGCGGCATGGGCGGGGTGTTCACCCGCTGGCTGACCGACCTCAATCGGCGCGTCGACGAGCTCGCCCCGGCCGACATCCCCACCCTCGCCCAGGTCACCCTCGACCTCCTGGCCTCCGTCCTCGCCAACCGGGCGGACGCCGAGGACTCCATGCCCGCGGAGGTCCGCCGACGCGCCCTGAGGCAACGCATCCACGTCTTCATCCAGCAGCATCTCGGCGAACCGGACCTCACCCCCGACAACATCGCCATCGCCCACGGGATATCCACCCGCTACCTCTACGCCCTCTTTCAGGAGGAAGGCCGCACCGTGGCCGCCTGGATCCGCGAGCGCCGTCTGGAACGCTGTCGCCGCGACCTTGCCGACTCCGCCCTGCGCAACCGCCCCATCTACGCCGTCGCCGCCCGCTGGGGCTTCACCGACAAGGCCTCCTTCAGCCGCGTCTTCCGCGCCCGCTACGGCGTGACCCCCAGCGAGTACAGATCCTTCCTCCTGCGCACCGCGACTGTGCAGGAGGAGTCAACAGCCGTGCGAGGACAGTCAACGACACAGCCGGCGTAGGCGCGCAGGATGTCTTCACACATCCACGAAGCCACAGAGGAGAAGACATATGCGCGCACGTCTGTTGCTCACCGGCCTGGCTCTGGGGGCCACCGTGCTGGTGGGCGGCGCCGCCACCGCACAGGCAGCTCCCGCGTCCTCCCAGGCCGGCGCGTCATCCGCCGTGGTTCCGGGCTACTTCAAGTACATGGGCACCTACTCCAAGTCGACGTGCGAAGACCTGAGGGACTCCTACGCCGGCGACGCCTACTGCTCCTTCCGCGACACCAACCGGTACGCCCTGTACGTATGGGTCTACTGACCCCCGCGGTATGAGCCGGATCCGGCCCTTCGATCGGCCCGAAGGGCCGGATCCGCGCTGCCGCGGCAAGCCGGGAGGCGGGCTACTGCGGCTCGCGGATCCCCGGGCCGCGTTCGCGGTGCGGGGGGACCTTGCACACCGAGCAGTACCAGCCCGGGGGGTAGGGGTAGGTGGTGTCCCACCACAGGGTGGCGCGGCAGGTGCCGCAGGTGGGGGGCTTCTGCTGGGTGGGGTCCGGCGGGGGCGGGGTGACCCGGGGGGCGTTCATCGGCGGATCGTCTCGCAGCGACCCGCCGAAGCCGGGGCTCGCCGGGCGAGCCTCACCCCATCGGGCGATACCCGGCCGGAGGGGGAAGGTCCACGGCCGGGTGCGGTTCGTGGACAGGGCGCGGTTGGTGAGCGGGGTGCGGCTGGTGAGCGGGGTGGGGTTCGCGCCGGTTCAGCAGGTGCCCGTCGCCGCACTCGCCGTTGACGCGGAGGGGGACGAACAGGATGGTGACGCCACTGCTGGCGCACGTGTTCACTTCCCGGTCCGGCGACGGGGCCGCCACGGCCGTGGCGGCGGCGGACTGGTAGGCGGTCAGCAGGACGGCGGCGCCGGCGGCAGCGGCGAGCAGGTGGAGCTGGGACGGCATGGCACGGGGTCCTTCCGGGGGGCAGGGTGGCAGGCGGCCACCTTGCAGTACCCGAAGCGGGCGCCCGGGGCATCTGCGCACGGGGCTGGTTCCCTCGCACGGGTGGGTGCGGGGTGCCGGATGGCGCAGAGGCTCCGGCACGTCGGATGGCGCGAGGGCTCCGGCGCGTCCGATGACGCATAGGTGTCAACGCCTCTGACGTGCCGTTACCTGTGCTCGATGAGAGCCGCGGAGAGCCGCCGGAGACCCCTAGTGGGGCGCGTACAGCAGGTGCGCCGTGTCCGGGCAGACGCCGTTGGAATTCTCGGGGATGGCCACGATGCCCACGGGGCTGCCGCATCCTTCCTGTTCCGGCGCGGGCGCGGCCACGGCGGCGGTGGCGGCTCCGTACGTGGCCAGCAGAGCAACGGTGCCGGTGGCGGCGAGCAGAGCGAGACGGGAGGGCATGGGCGGTCGTCGTCCTTCCGGGGAAACGGGTGACGGGCAGTCAGCTTGTATTACTAATCGCTTGGTACCCGTGGCTGGCGTCGGCGCCACTGCCGCGCCGTGCGGTTCCCTCACACGAGTGGCGCGGCGGTTCGGATGGCGCACTCCGACGGGCCGTGAGTCACAGGTCGGTCCATGCCCGGTCTCGAAGACCGGTCCAAGCCCCTCCGTAAAGACTGGGCCTTGTCCGGGCTCAAAGGTCGATCCATGCCCACTCGAGTTCACCCGACGCCCCTCTGCCATCGATTTGTCAGTTCTCTGACATGAATGCAGTGCGCCTGCGGTACCTGACCAAACCGCACCGAGACCTGAATCGCAGCACCTTGAAGGCGGGGCCGGATCCCAAGAGCCTTGGAGAAAAGATCTGGGGCATTGTCCCCGCGGCCGATCCATGTCCGTGCCCGGAGCCTTCGGCTCGGTAAGCCGCCGGCACGCCTGAGTGGCACGGCCGATGCCGGATCAACCGCAATCGCTGAGGAGCGGAACCGTATGCACAGCACGCTGATTGTTGCCCGGATGGCTCCTGCTTCAAGTTCTGATGTCGCCAAGCTGTTCGGCGAATTCGATGGCACGGAAATGCCTCACCGAATGGGCACGCGGCGCCGCCAGCTGTTCTCGTACCGGGGGCTTTACTTTCACCTCCAGGACTTCGACGAGGACAACGGCGGCGAGCTGATCGAGGAAGCGAAGACCGACCCGCGCTTCGTCCAGATCAGCGAGGACCTGAAGCCGTTCATCCAGGCCTACGACCCGGCGACCTGGCGTTCGCCGGCCGATGCCATGGCGAAGCGCTTCTACTCCTGGGAGGCGTCCGCGTGACCGGGCGACGCGTGGTCATCACCGGGATGGAGGTCATCGCCCCCGGTGGTGTCGGCAGGGAGAACTTCTGGAGCCTGCTGAGCGAGGGCCGCACGGCGACGCGCGGCATCACCTTCTTCGACCCCGCGCCGTTCCGCTCCCGGGTGGCCGCGGAGGTCGACTTCTGCCCGCACGACCACGGGCTGAGCCCCCAGGAGTCGCGGCGGATGGACCGGGCCGCGCAGTTCGCGGTGGTCGCCTCGCGGTCCGCCGTCGCCGACAGCGGGCTGGACCTCAGCGGGCTCGACCCGCACCGGGTCGGGGTCACCGTCGGCAGCGCCGTCGGCGCCACCATGGGGCTGGATGAGGAGTACCGGGTCGTCAGCGACGGCGGCCGGCTCGACCTCGTCGACCACCACTACGCGGTCCCGCACCTGTACAACCACCTGGTTCCCAGCTCCTTCGCGGCCGAGGTCGCCTGGGCCGTCGGCGCCGAGGGGCCGAGCACCGTGGTCTCCACCGGCTGCACCTCCGGCATCGACTCGGTCGGCTACGGCGTCGAGCTGCTGCGCGAGGGCTCCGTGGACGTCATGATCGCCGGGTCCTCCGACGCGCCGATCTCGCCGATCACCATGGCCTGCTTCGACGCGATCAAGGCCACCACGCCGCGGTACGACGAGCCCGAGCGCGCCTCCCGCCCCTTCGACGGGACCCGCAACGGCTTCGTCCTCGGCGAGGGCACCGCCTTCTTCGTGCTGGAGGAGCTGGAGAGCGCCAAGAAGCGCGGCGCGCACATCTACGCCGAGATCGCCGGCTACGCCACCCGCAGCAACGCCTACCACATGACCGGACTGCGGCCGGACGGCGCCGAGATGGCGGAGGCGATCCGGGTCGCGCTGGACGAGGCGCGGATGAACGGCGACGAGATCGACTACATCAACGCGCACGGCTCCGGCACCAAGCAGAACGACCGGCACGAGACCGCGGCGTTCAAGAAGAGCCTGGGCGACCACGCCTACCGCACGCCCGTCAGCTCCATCAAGTCGATGGTCGGGCACTCGCTGGGCGCCATCGGCTCCATCGAGATCGCCGCCTCCGCGCTGGCGATGGAGTACGACGTGGTGCCGCCGACGGCCAACCTGCACACGCCCGACCCGGAGTGCGACCTCGACTACGTCCCCCTGACCGCGCGCGACCAGGTGGTCGACGCGGTCCTCACCGTCGGCAGCGGCTTCGGTGGCTTCCAGAGCGCCATGGTGCTGGCCAGCCCCGAAAGGAGCCTGGTATGACCACGTCGGCCACACAGGCGAGGCAGGCCGCGCAGGCCGCGCGGAGGACCTCGGCCACGTCGGTGGTGGTCACCGGCCTGGGCGTCGCCTCCCCCAACGGGCTCGGCACGCAGGACTTCTGGGCGGCCACCTGCGGCGGGAAGAGCGGCATCGGCCGCATCACCCGCTTCGACCCCTCCGGCTACCCGTCCCGGCTGGCCGGGGAGATCCCCGGCTTCGAGGCCGAGCAGTACCTGCCCAGCCGCCTGCTGCCGCAGACCGACCGGGTGACCCGGCTGGCGCTGGTGGCCGCCGACTGGGCGCTCGCCGACGCCGGGGTGAGCCCCGAGGACCTGCCCGACTTCGACATGGGTGTGGTCACCGCCAGCGCCGCCGGCGGCTTCGAGTTCGGCCAGGGCGAGCTCCAGGCGCTGTGGAGCAAGGGCAGCCAGTTCGTCTCCGCCTACCAGTCCTTCGCCTGGTTCTACGCCGTCAACAGCGGCCAGATATCCATACGCAACGGCATGAAGGGCCCCAGCGGCGTCGTCGTCAGCGACCAGGCCGGCGGCCTGGACGCGGTGGCGCAGGCCCGCCGCCAGATCCGCAAGGGCACCGCCCTGATCGTCTCCGGCGCCATCGACGCCTCCATCTGCCCCTGGGGCTGGGTGGCGCAGCTCGCCAGCGACCGGATGTCCACCAGCGACGAGCCGACCCGGGCGTATCTGCCGTTCGACCGTGACGCCAGGGGTTACGTGCCGGGCGAGGGCGGCGCGATCCTCATCATGGAGTCTGCCGAGACGGCCCGCGCCCGCGGCGCCCGCATCTACGGCGAGATCTCCGGCTACGGCGCCACCATCGACCCCAAGCCGGGATCCGGCCGCGAGCCGGGCCTGCGCAAGGCCATCGAGATCGCGCTCGCCGACGCCGGAGCCACCCCCGGCGAGGTCGACGTGGTCTTCGCCGACGGCGCGGCCGACCTGGCCCTGGACCGCATCGAGGCCGAGGCGATCAACACCGTCTTCGGCGAGCGCGCGGTCCCGGTCACCGCCCCCAAGACGATGACCGGACGCCTGTACTCCGGCGCCGCGCCGCTGGACCTGGCCGCCGCGTTCCTCGCCATGCGGGACGGCCTCATCCCGCCGGTCGTGCACGTCGAGCCGTGCCCCGAGTACGCCCTGGACCTGGTCCTGGGCCAGCCGCGCAAGGCGCAGGTGCGCACCGCGCTGGTCCTGGCCCGCGGCCACGGCGGCTTCAACTCCGCCATGGTCGTGCGCGCCGCCGGGTGACCAGAACCCCTGAACACCGGAACGCCGGAACACCGCACCGATGAAGGGAACCACATTGGCCACCAAGCTTTTCACCCTCGATGACCTCAAGCGGATTCTGCTGGAGGCCGCGGGCGTGGCAGAGGGCGTCGACCTGGACGCCGACATTCTGGACACCGAGTTCGAGGTCCTGGGGTACGAGTCGCTCGCGCTGCTGGAGACCGGCAGCCTCATCGAGCGCGAATACGGCATCTCGCTGGACGAGGAGGCGGTCAACGACGCCGACACCCCTCGCGCGCTGATCGATGTCGTCAACGCTCAGCTGTCCACGGCCAGCGCCGCCTGAAGGGGAGAGGGACATGACGCAGAACACCGCCCAGAACACGGCACGGGTCGCACTGGTCTCGGGCGCGACGAGCGGCATCGGCCTCGAAGTGGCCCGGCTGCTGGCCGTCCAGGGCCACCGAGTGTTCATCGGTGCGCGCAACGCCGAGAACGTCACCGCCACGGTCAAGGAGCTGCGGGGCGAGGGGCTTGAGGTCGAGGGCACGGTCCTGGACGTGCGGGACCCGGCCTCGGTCACCGCGTTCGTGCAGGCCGCGGTGGACACCTTCGGCACGGTCGACGTGCTGGTCAACAACGCCGGCCGGTCCGGCGGCGGAGTGACCGCCGACATCGCCGACGAGCTGTGGGACGACGTGATCGACACCAACCTCAACAGCGTCTTCCGGCTCACCAAGGAGGTGCTCAACACCGGCGGCATGCGGCACAAGGACCGCGGCCGGATCATCAACATCGCCTCCACCGCGGGCAAGCAGGGCGTGATCCTCGGCGCCCCCTACTCGGCCTCCAAGCACGGCGTCGTCGGCTTCACCAAGGCGCTCGGCAACGAGCTGGCGCCCACCGGCATCACCGTCAACGCCGTCTGCCCCGGCTACGTCGAGACGCCCATGGCGCAGCGGGTGCGGCAGGGCTACGCCGCCGCCTACGACACCACCGAAGAGGCGATCCTGGAGAAGTTCCAGGCCAAGATCCCCCTCGGCCGCTACTCCACGCCGCAGGAGGTCGCCGGCCTGGTGGGCTACCTCGCCTCCGACACGGCCGCCTCCATCACCGCCCAGGCCCTGAACGTCTGCGGCGGCCTCGGCAACTTCTAAAGCCCTCCCAGGATCCCAAGGAGAAAGTGGTCATGACGACTCGCGAGGTCGAGCACGAGATCACCATCAGCGCCCCCGCCGCCGCGGTCTACCGGCTTCTGGCGGAGGTGACCAACTGGCCGCGCATCTTCCCGCCCACCATCTACGTCGACCAGGTGGAGACCAGCGGGAACGAGGAGCGGATACGCATCTGGGCGACCGCCAATGGTGAGGCCAAGAACTGGACCTCGCGCCGCACCCTCGACCCGGAGGGCCTGCGCATCACCTTCCGGCAGGAGATCCCGGCCCCGCCGGTCGCCGCGATGGGCGGCACCTGGATCATCGAGCCGCTGGGCGAGAGTGAGTCCCGGGTCCGGCTGCTGCACGACTACCGGGCCATCGACGACGACCCGCACGACCTGCTGTGGATCGACAAGGCCGTCGACCGCAACAGCGTCTCGGAGCTGGCGGCGCTGAAGAAGAACGTCGAGCTGGCCCACGCCGCCGAGTCGCTGACCTTCTCCTTCACCGACACCGTGCTGATCGACGGCGCCGCCAAGGACGTCTTCGACTTCATCAACGAGGCCGACCGGTGGCCCGAGCGGCTGCCGCACGTCGCCACCGTCCGCTTCACCGAGGACACCCCGGGCCTGCAGTCGCTGGAGATGGACACCCGCGCCAAGGACGGCTCGGTGCACACCACCAAGTCGTACCGGGTGGCCTTCCCGCACCACAAGCTCGCCTACAAGCAGGTCACGCTGCCCGCGCTGATGACCCTGCACACCGGCATCTGGACCTTCGAGGAGACCCCCGAGGGCACCTCGGCCTCCTCCCAGCACACCGTCACCCTCAACACGGACAACATCGCGAAGATCCTCGGCCCGGACGCCACCGTCGCCGACGCCCGCGAATACGTCCACACCGCGCTGAGTACCAACAGCTGCGCCACCTTGAACCACGCCAAGAGCTACGCCGAGAACAAGAGCTGACCCATGGCGGCGGACCGTATGGACACCCAGGTCATCGTCGTCGGCGCCGGGCCCGTCGGACTGATGCTCGCCGGTGAGCTGCGCCGTGCCGGCGTCGAGGTGGTCGTGCTGGAGAAGCGGCGCGGTCCCACCACGGAGTCCAGGGCCTCCACCCTGCACGCCCGCACCATGGAGATCCTCGACAGCCGGGGGCTGCTGGCCGACTTCGGCAGCGCGCCGAACGACCCGCGCGGCCACTTCGGCGGCATCCCGCTCGACCTCACCCTGCCCAGCCCCTACCCGGGCCAGTGGAAGGTGCCGCAGACCAAGACCGAAGCGGTGCTGGAGGAGTGGGTGCTCTCCCTCGACGCGGACGTGCGCTGCGGCCACGAGCTGCGCGCGCTGTCCGCGCCGCCGGAGGGGGAGTACGTCGAGGCTGTGGCCGCGGGCCGCAAGGGCACGCTGCGCATCCGCGCCCGGTACCTGGTGGCCTGCGACGGCGAGGACTCCACGGTCCGCCGCCTGACCGGCGCCGAATTCCCCGGGCAGGACGCGGCCCGCGAACTGCTGCGGGCCGACGTCGAGGGCATCAAGGTGCCGGGCAGGCGCTTCGAGCGGCTGCCGCAGGGCCTGGCCATCGCCGCCCGCCGGGGCGACGGGGTGACCCGGGTGATGGTGCACGAATTCGGCAGCGTCGCGCGGCCGCGCACCGCCGACGCGGAGTTCAGCGAGATCACCGAGGTCTGGAAGCGGGTCACCGGCGAGGACATCAGCGGCGGAACCCCGCTGTGGGTCAACTCCTTCGGTGACGCCAACCGCCAGCTGGTCCGCTACCGCGACCACCGCGTCCTGTACGCGGGCGACGCGGCGCACCGCCAGATGCCCATCGGCGGTCAGGCCCTCAACCTGGGGCTGCAGGACGCCTTCAACCTGGGCTGGAAGCTGGCCCTGCACGTGACCGGGGCAGCCCCCGCCGAGCTGCTGGACAGCTACCACGAGGAGCGGCACGCGGTCGGTCGGCGGGTGCTGGCCAACATCCGCGCCCAGGCCATGCTGCTGCTCGGCGGGCCCGAGGTGGAGCCGCTGCGCGCGGTGCTGACCGAACTGATCGGACACGAGGAGGTACGCGCCCACCTCGCCGGCATGATCAGCGGCCTGGACATCCGCTACGACCTCGGCGGCCCCGAGCACGGCTCCGCAAGCCCCCAGCCCGGTTCGAGCAGGGGGTACCCGAAGCTGGGCGCCCGGCTGCCGCACGCCGTGCTGCGGGTCGGCGAGCGGCAGGTCTCCACCGCGGAGCTGCTCCGCGGCGGCCAGGGCCTGCTCCTGGACCTGCGGGCGGGCGACGGCGCGCCGCGGCCGGAACGCTGGGGCTGGACCGACCGGGTCACCAGGGTGGCGGCCCGCCCGGAGCCCGGCGGGGCGCTGGCCGGCGTCGGCTCCCTGCTGGTTCGGCCGGACGGCTACGTCGCCTGGGCAGGCTCCGGCGACGACGGACTGGAGCAGTCACTCAAGCGGTGGTTCGGCCCGGCCCGCTGAACCCACCGCCCCCACGCGCCACCCCCCACACCACCACCCCCCACACCACCACCCCCACGCGCCACCCCCCACACCCCCCACACGCACCTCGCACCACCACCCGCCCCACCTCACAGCACGCCGCACCACCTCGTACGACCCGTACCGCCGCGGCATCCCCGCGCATGTGCACGACCCCCACCTAGGAAAGGGACATCCGATGGAAGGCACTGCGGTGGACACCGACGTCATCGTCGTCGGTGCCGGTCCGACCGGACTGATGCTCGCCGGGGAACTGCGCCTCGGTGGTGCACGCGTGACCGTGCTGGAGAAGCTGGAGCGGCCCACCGGGCAGTCCCGCGGCCTGGGCTTCACCGCCCGCGCCATGGAGGTGTTCGACCAGCGCGGACTGCTGCCGCGGTTCGGGCAGGGCGAGACGCTGGAGACCAGCCCGATGGGCCACTTCGGCGGGGTGCAGTTCGACTACACCGTGCTGGCCGACGCCCACTTCGGGGCCCGCGGCATCCCCCAGTCCAAGACCGAGGCGGTGCTGGAGGAGTGGGCCCGCGAGCAGGGCGCCGACATCCGGCGCGGCTGGGAGTTCCTGGAGCTGTCCGACGGCTTCCTCGACGGCGACGGCGTGGAGATCACCGTCTCCACCCCCGACGGCGTACAGCGGCTGCGCGCCTCCTACCTGGTCGGCTGCGACGGCGGGCACAGCGTCATCCGCCGGGCCGCCGGATTCGACTTCCCCGGCACCCCGGCCACCCGGGCGATGTTCCTCGCCGATGTGACCGGCTGCGACCTGCGCCCGCGGTTCCTGGGCGAACGGCTGCCCAACGGCATGGTGATGGCGGCCCCGCTGGCCGAAGGCGTGGACCGCATCATCGTCTGCCCGCACGGCACCCCGGCCCGCGACCGCGACGAGATGGTCTCCTTCGAGGAGGTCGCCGACGCCTGGCAGCACATCACCGGCGAGGACATCCACGGCGGCGGCGCCGAGTGGGTCAGCTCCTTCACCGACGCCACCCGCCAGGTCACCGAGTACCGGCGCGGCCGGGTACTGCTGGCCGGCGACGCGGCCCACATCCACCTCCCGGCCGGCGGGCAGGGACTGAGCACCGGGGTGCAGGACGCGGCCAACCTCGGCTGGAAGCTGGCCGCCGTCATCGGCGGCCGCGCCCCCCAGACCCTGCTGGACAGCTACCACGGTGAGCGGCACCCGGTGGGCAGGCGGCTGCTGATGAACACCCGCGCGCAGGGGATGGTCTTCCTCGGCGGCGAGCAGTCCGAGCCGCTGCGCGAGCTGTTCACCGAGCTGGTCGAGCACGACGAGGTCAAGCGGCACCTGGCCGGCATCGTCAGCCACGTCGACATCCGCTACGACCTCGGCGACGGCGACCACCCGCTGCTCGGCCGCCGCATCGGGCACCGCTCCCTGGTCGGCGCCGACGGGGAGACCAGCACCACCGCTCTGCTGCACCCGGCCCGCGGGGTGCTGCTCGACCTCGCCGACGACCCCGCGCTGCGGCAGGCGGCGGCCGGCTTCAGCGACCGGGTGACGGTGGCGACGAGCGCAGCCAAGCCGGTGGAGGGCACCGACCCGCTGAGCGGCACCCGCGCCGTCCTGATACGCCCCGACGGCTATGTGGCATGGGCCGCCGGCGAGTCCGGCGCCGCCACGGCCGGCCTGACGGACGCCCTGACCCGCTGGTTCGGCGCGCCCACGGCGGACGTCCGCCGATGAACAGCGCCGCACCCGCGGCGGACAGCGCCGCACCCGCCTCGGCCGTCTCCCAGGGGGTCCGCAAGATCACCCTGGACGGGGCCGGCGTCCCGCTGTCCGCCCTGCTCAGCGAGCCACAGCACACCCCTGCCCGCGCCGCCGTGGTCGCCGTGCACGGCGGCGGCATGAGCGCCGGCTACTTCGACGGGCAGGCGCACCCCGACTCCTCCCTGCTGACGCTCGGCGCGAGCCTGGGCTACACCGTCCTGTCCATCGACCGCCCCGGCTACGGGGAGTCCGCCGCCCACCTGCCCGACGGGCAGACCCTGGCCGAGCAGACGATCCACCTGCGCGCCGCGCTGGCCGACTTCACCGCCCGGTACGCCACCGGCGCCGGCCACCTGCTGCTCGCCCACTCCTTCGGCGGCAAACTGGCGCTGTCCACCGCCGCGGAGGCCGGCGAGGAGGACCGGCTGCTGGGCCTGGACATCTCCGGCTGCGGCCACCGCTACGCCGCGATCCCCGACGAGGACCCGCTGCGGCGCAAGAACGTCTCCCGCCACTGGGGCCCGCTGCGCACCTATCCCCCCGCCGCCTTCCGCACCAGCGGCGCACTGGTCTCGCCGATGCCCGCCCGGGAGGCCGGCGAGCTGGCCCGCTGGCCGGAGCTGTTCGCCGAGCTGGCGCCCCGCATCCGCGTCCCGGTGCGGCTCACCTTCGCCGAGTACGAGCGGTGGTGGCACCACGGCGAGCAGGACCTGGCCGACCTGACGGCCCAGCTCACCGCGGCTCCCCGGGTCCTGGTCGACCGCCAGCCGGGCGCCGGCCACAACATCAGCCTGGGCTGGGCGGCCCGCTCGTACCACCTGAGGTCGCTGGCCTTCCTGGAGGACTGCGTCACCCAGGCCGGGCGGCAGGCGTGACCCCCCGTCACACATGAAGGGCGGCGCGCGAAGAAGGGCGGGGCGCGTGATCCTCGGGCACACGGCCCGGGCGGCACGCGTCATCCCCCGCTCCTGACCCGCACACTCACCACATGACCAGCAGACTCGCCTCGACGTTCCGCTCCCTGCGGGTGCGCAACTTCCGGCTCTTCGTGGCCGGGCAACTCGTGTCCGCGATGGGCACCTGGATGATGGTCGTCGCCCAGGACTGGCTCGTCCTCGACCTCGCCGACGACTCGGGCACGGCCCTGGGCGTGGTCACCGCACTCCAGTTCACCCCGCTGCTGCTGCTCACCCTGTACGGCGGGCGGCTCGCCGACCGGTACGACAAGCGCATGCTGCTGACCGTCACCAACCTGGTCTCCGGGGCGCTGGCCCTGCTGCTGGCGGTGCTGGTCTTCACCGACGCCATCCGGCTGTGGCACATCTGCCTGGGCGCCTTCGCGCTGGGCATCGTCAACGCGCTCGAGGTGCCCACCCGGATGTCGTTCGTGAGCGAACTGGTCGGCCCCGACCTGCTGCCGAACGCCTCCGCGCTGAGCGCCGCCTACTTCTCCACCGCCCGGGTGATCGGCCCGGCCATCGCCGGCGTCGTCATCACCGGCTTCGGCACCGGCTGGGTGATGCTCCTCAACGCCGTCAGCTACCCGGCCACCGTGGTGGGGCTGCGCCTGATGCGGCCCGCCGAGCTCCACCGCCGCCCGGCCGGAGACACCCGCCCCCGCGTCGTCGACGGCCTGCGCTATGTCGCCGGCCGGTCCGATCTCCTGCTACCGGTGGCGCTGGTCGCGGTGATCGGCCTGTTCGGGATGAACTTCCAGCTCACCCTGCCGCTGCTGGCCAAGACCGTCTTCGACGCCGACGCCACCTCCTTCGGACTGCTGACCACCGGCCTGGCCGCCGGGTCGCTGCTCGGCGCGTTCGCCGGCACCGCCCGCCGCAGCCGCCCCACCGGCCGCCTGGTGATCGGCTCCGCCCTCGTCTTCGGCGTCCTGGAGACCGCCGCCGGCTGGGCCCCCACCTTCCCCGTGGCCGTGGCTCTCCTCTTCTTCACCGGCTTCGCGTCCATCTTCTTCACCCAGGCCGCCAACCACCGCATCCAGCTGGGCAGCGACCCCCAGTACCGGGGCCGGGTCATGGCCCTGTACACCCTGATCCTGCAAGGCTCCACCCCGCTCGGCGCCCTGCTGATCGGCTGGCTCGCCGAACACCTCGGCGCCCGCTCCGGCCTCTACCTCGGCGGCCTGGCCTCCCTCACCGCCGCCGTCCTCGCCGCCGTGGCCGAACGCCGCACCACCCGCTTGGGCCCCGGGGCCCCGGAGGGCCACCAGGCGCAGACCGGCGTCGGCACCCGGCGCGGCTGACCGGCCGTCAAGGTCGTCGCGGAAACGCGCGGCGCACGGCTGGTGGCCGCTCTTCTAGGGGGTGTCCACAGCCTGCTCGGCGGGGACGGGCTCGGTGTACCAGTGCTTGCGCACCGCGTCCGTCGGGCGCGGCGGGTCGAGTGCGTCCAGGCCCCAGGCGGCCAGGGCGTCGATGACCTGACGCAGCGCCAGTCCGCGCGGGGTGAGCTCGTACACCGTCGCGTTGGCGGGCCGCTCCAGTCGGCGGCGCTCGACCAGGCCCTCGCCTTCCAGCTGCTTGAGCCTGCTGGCGAGGATGTCGGTGGAGACGCCCGGCAGGTCGGCGTGCAGGTCGGTGTAGCGCCGCGGGCCGAGCAGCAGCTCACGGACGATCAGGAGGCTCCAGCGTTCTCCCACCGCGTCCAGGGCGCGGGCGACAGCGCAGTACTGGTCGTAGCTTCGGCGTGGCATGGTGGCCAGCATAGCCAAAAGGTTGGACTTTCAAAGCTGTCACTTGGTAAAACCAAGCAAGCACGGCGGAGCGTGCGACGGTGATGGCGACGGTCGGGAGGCCGCAGATGGAGTTTCGGCAGTCCAGCAAGCTGAAGGACGTGTGCTACGAGATCCGTGGCCCGGTGGCCGACCAGGTCAACGCCCTGGAGGAGGCCGGCCACAGCGTGCTGCGGCTGAACACGGGCAACCCCGCGCCGTTCGGCTTCGAGGTGCCGGAGGAGATCCTCCAGGACATCATCCGCAACCTGCCCAACGCCCACGGCTACAGCGACGCCCGGGGCATCCTGCCCGCCCGGCGCGCGGTGGTGCAGTACTACCAGCAGCGCGGCGTCAGCGGCGTGGGCGTCGATGACGTCTATCTCGGCAACGGCGCCTCCGAGCTGATCCAGATGGCGGTGCAGGCGCTGGTGGACGACGGCGACGAAGTGCTGGTGCCCGCCCCGGACTTCCCGCTGTGGACGGCCGTGGTCCGCCTGGCCGGCGGCCGGGCCGTGCACTACGTCTGCGACGAGGAGGCGGACTGGTACCCCGACCTCGACGACATCGCCGCGAAGATCACCGACCGCACCAAGGCCATCGTCGTCATCAACCCCAACAACCCCACCGGCGCGGTCTACTCCAAGGAGCTCCTCGAGGGCATCCTCGGGCTCGCTCGCCGACACGGCCTCATGGTCTTCGCCGACGAGATCTACGACAAGATCCTCTATGACGGCACCGAGCACCACTGTCTGGCCGCGCTCGCCGACGACGTGCTGACCCTCACCTTCAACGGCCTCTCCAAGGCCTACCGGGTGGCCGGCTTCCGCAGTGGCTGGCTGGTCGTCTCCGGACCGAAGGCGCAGGCCCGCGACTACCTCGAGGGCCTGACCATGCTGGCCGGGATGCGGCTGTGCCCGAACGTGCCGGCCCAGTACGCCGTCCAGGCCGCGCTCGGCGGCCACCAGTCGATCCACGACCTCACCCTGCCCAACGGCCGGCTCACCGAGCAGCGCGACGTCGCCTGGCGGGCGCTGAACGAGATCCCGGGCGTGAGCTGCGTCAAGCCCAAGGGCGCCCTGTACGCCTTCGCCAAGCTCGACCCGGCCGTACACAAGATCGTCGACGACGAGCGGTTCGTGCTGGACCTGCTGCTGCGCGAGAAGATCCACATCGTCCAGGGCACAGGCTTCAACTGGCCCCGCCCGGACCACTTCCGGTTCGTCACCCTGCCCCGCGCCGACGACCTGGAGACCGCGATCAACCGCATCGGCCGCTTCCTCGCCACCTACCGCCAGTAGCGGCGCGGCACGCGCCCCCGCCCGGAAGAAGCCGCGAATGCGCACCACTAAATCCCCATCCAAATCCCCGTCTGCATCCCCGTCTGAATCTCCGTCACTTCTCATCGGCGTGCTGTGCGGCGTGACCGCCAATCTGATCTGGGGTCTGGCCTTTCTGATCCCCGTGCTGCTCCCCGCCTCGGACACTGTCGCACTCGCGCTGGGACGGTACCTCTTCTTCGGAGTGGTATCGGTCGGCATCATGATCTTCACCCGCGGTGCCGGGATGCGCGGCCTGGGTCGGCGAATATGGCTTACCGCCATGGCGTTCGCATTCGCCGGGCACCTGGGCTACTACTTCTTCCTGGTGCAAGGAATCAGACACGCCGGTGCGCCCATCGCCACAGTGATCATCGGAACGCTCCCGGTGACCGTCGCACTGACGGGAAACTGGGTCCGCAAGGAGTTCTCCTTCTCGCGCCTGCTCCTGCCCCTGGGATTCATCACGGTCGGCTTGGTCCTGGTCAACCTCATGGAGGTCGACTGGGGAACAGCCCTCAGCGGTCACGACGGAACGACCTGGATGATCGGCGTCGCGTCGACACTGACGGCGCTCGGCCTGTGGACGTGGTACGCGGTGGCCAATGCGAAATTCCTCAGAGAGCACCCGGAGATCTCGTCGTCCACCTGGTCCACGCTCATGGGCGTGTGCACGCTGGCACTCTCCCTGGCCGCCCTGCCGATCGCCACCGTGTCCGGCGGAGTGCACATCGACGGAGCGGACTCGCTCCTCCCGCTGCTCATCGGCAGCCTGGTTCTCGGAGTCCTCGTCTCCTGGGCCGGAACCGTCCTGTGGAACCGTTCCTCGGGACTGGTGCCGATTTCGATTGCGGGGCAGCTCGCCGTCATCCAGGGAATTTCCGGGCTGATCTATGTCTTCACGTGGGATGGCCGCATGCCACCGCCACTGGAGCTGGCCGGAATCGCACTGCTCATCAGCGGCGTGCTGTTGGCCATCCAACGGACCCGCAAAACTCCGCGGGGCACGGATGGCCGATTCGCACTCGCACACCAGTCACTTCTTGTTGACGATTGACTACTGTGTGCCGCGTGCCGACAGTCATACCGAAGGAGACCCGCGTGGAGCGAAGCCGTACCGACCTGAGGATTCGCGCCGTCCTCGCCGCGATGGGTGTGACCGCCGCCCTCGCGGTCGCCCCCTCCGCCCAGGCGGCCCAGGCGTCCCCGGCCGAGCCCACCGCTCGCCCGGCCGTCGCCGCGCCGCCGGCCCCCTGCACGGACGAGTTCCAAGGCGACAAGCGGCTCGGCCCCAAGCACCTGCCGCGGAAGTGGCAGCAGCCGGTCGGGCCGCTGCTCAACCCCTACCATCGCACCGGAAAGCTCTCCTCCGCCGAGTTCCTCAAGAAGTACTGGCAGGGGCCGGCCGATACCGGCACCTGGAAGTACCCGCCCAACGACGGCTTCGCCGAGGTCAACGGCACCGTCGACAAGGCCCCGCAGCTGCTGGCTCCCGGCGAGCGCCTGGACCGCTTCGGCGGTGAGACCGGCTCGTACCTTGCCCCGGCCGGCGACCCGTACGCCAAGCGTGCGCTGCCCCCGCAGAACCTCAACACCCGGGACGCGGCCTTCCCATGCGACTATCACGTGTACCAGGTGACCAGGCCGTTCGTCGTCTGGCAGGGCTCCATCGCCCCCTGGTTCGAGCAGCCGGGCGGTGGCCGGCAGATCAAGCTGGACCCGGCCTTCCTCGACCCGGGCCAGGGCCAGCGGCTGAACGTCAAGTGGCTGCTCGACCACGGGTATCTGGTCCGCGTCCCCGCGTGACCCACAGCCACCGGGCCACCCTCGAACGGGCACTCCGGGAGGCCGGAGTGCCCGCCGAGCACTACTGGATCGAGGGCGTCCACGAGCCCGTGCCCACCCCGCCCGACTTCGTCTATCTGCGCGCGCGGCCTGGCGGCGGCTGGGAGACGGGGGTGTTCGAGCGGGGCAGGTACGAGCCGGTCGCCGAACACGACACAGAGGCCGGGGCATGCGCTCACCTGCACACCCTGATCGGCGTCTGACCGGTGGCCGCAAGCGGGGCTCATGAGGAGCGTGACGCTGACGGGGCCCCGGCCATCGGCCAGGGCCCCGTCGTCATGTCACGCCGCCTCCCCGCCCGGCGGCCGGATCCGTCAGACCGGGCGGGCCTCGACGACGGACACCGCCGAGGCGGTCGGCACCACGCGCTCCAGCTCGAAGCCGGCGGCGGAGAGCAGGTCCGCGTACTGCTCGGTGGTGCGCTCCTTGCCGCCGACGAGGAGCAGCAGCCACAGGTCGACCAGCTTGCCGGAGTGCGGGTCGTTGCCCTCCGACGGCGGCACCATCTCCATGATCAGCAGGCGGCCGTCGGGGTTGATGCCCTTGCGGATGTTCTTGAGGATCTCCAGCGCCTTGTCCTCCGGCCAGTCGTGCACGATGTGCTTGAGGAGGTAGGCGTCACCACCGGCCGGCACCGGGTCGAACAGGCCGCCGTCGGCGAGCGTGCAGCGGTCGGCGACACCCTGCTCGGCCAGGAAGTCCGCGGCGCCGTTGTTCCCCACCCGGGGGTCGGAGAGGATGCCGCGCGAGCCCGGGGTCTGCTTCAGGACGCCGGAGAGCAGGCCGCCCTGTCCGCCGCAGAAGTCGACGATCGTCTTGTACGGCGAGAAGTCGTAGGCCGCCAGAATCGGCTCGGTCTCGGTGGCCGACATGTTGCCCATGCCGGAGATGAACACCGAGCCGTATTCCGGGTTCGACTCCAGATACTCGAAGGCACCCATCCCGCGCAGCTTCGGCAGGCTGGGCTCGCCGGTGCGCACCGCGTCGATGAAGTGGCCCCAGTCCTCCCAGTGGATCGGATGCCCCATCAGCACGGCGATGTCGCGCATGGAGATGGGCGCGTCCGCACGCAGCGCGTCGGCCATCGGCGTGAGCGCGAACCGTCCGTCCTTCTGCTCGGCGAACACCGAGTAGCTGGCGAGCAGCCGCAGCACCCGGTAGACCGCGTCGGGGTTGGCCTCGACCCGCCGCGCGATCTCCTCGGCGCTCAGCGGGCCGTCTTTCAGCTCGTCGGCTATGCGGAGCTCGGCGGCGGCGTAGATCGCCTGAGTGACCATCGAGCCCATGGCCAGCTCCAGCAGGGCGAACGGGGCGGGCACTTCAGGGGGCGGCAAGGCGGGCATGCGTTTCCTCCGTGGCGGTTGCGCAGCGATATCGGACTTCTCCGGGGGCCCGCGACCGCCACCACGCGTGTAGCGCGGTCACCCGTATTCCAGCGGCCGGACGGGATGCATCGGTTCCAAAATATGGATCGCGCTCGGCTGACTCTAGAGCGTTACTCCAGCGCCCGGGATCATTCCATCCGCTCCTTCCCAGACACATACGGGGATGCGGCGGATCGAATTCCCTCCGGCCACCGGAGAGCGTGTGCAACTCGGTGAGTCTGTTCAAATCGGCGCCTGTGTTCAACCGCGGAAACACCGCACTTGAACACTTCCCGTACAGCTTCGCCAGAGGTTCGCTACAGAGAAACCGGAGAAATAGCGGGGGCGTCGACCGGCTTCCTGTACAAGCCGCGACCCTTGGGGTTCGGGCGCCTATCGTGACGCACGTTTCATATGGCTCCCCGGACGGGGGCGCGTCACACAAAGGGAGAGACATGTCGACATCACGCAAGCCCTGGAAGGGTGCGCTCCTGGCCGCGGTGGTCGCGGCCGGCGTCACGGCGCCGCTGCTCGCCAGCCCCGCCCAGGCGATCCCGAGGCCGCCGAAGCCGCCGCGCACGACGACGCAGGCGACCCTTGAGGTCATAGCCAGCGGCCTGAAGAACCCGCGGGACGTCACCGCCCTGCGCGACGGCACGATCCTGGTCGCCGAGTCCGGGGAGGGGCTGCCCGGTTGCGAGGCGGGCAAGACCTGCGCCGGCCTCACCGGGTCGATCTACCAGGTCAAGGGCGCCCAGCAGGGCCGCATCGTGACCGGCCTGCCGTCCTCGGCCGTGGGCCCGGCGACCCCGGGAGCCTCGGTCTCCGCCAACGGCCCCTCGCGCGTGGTGCCCGCCGGTGACGGCAACTACGTCGTGGTCACCGGCCTCGGCGGCGACAACACCTCCCGGGCCGCGCTCGGCCCGAACGGGGCCAAGCTGGGCACCCTCTTCCAGACCAAGGACGGAAAGGTCCTCGCCGACCTGACCGACCACGAGACCCGGCTCAACCCGGACGGCGGCGAGATCCACGCCAACCCGTGGAGTTTCGTGCAGAGCGGGGACGACTGGCTGGTCACCGACGCGGGTGCCAACACCATCGTGCGCGCCAGCGGCGGGACGACCACCACCGAGTTCGTCCTGCCCAAGAACCAGTTGCCGACCGGCGACGTCGAAGGCGTGCCCACCGGCATCGTCAGGAGCTGGGACGGCACGGTTTACGTCGCCGACATGAGCGGCACCAAGCCGGGTGCCGCCCGGATCTGGAAGATCGCGCCCGGCCAGAAGCCGCAGGTCCTCGTCACCGGCCTGACCAACCTGATCGATCTCGACCTCGACTGCCACGGCAACCTGCTGGCGCTGTCGTTCACCAAGGGCTTCCAGCAGGGCCCGCCGCTGCCCGGCAGCCTCTCCAAGATCAACCTGGCTACCAAGCAGATCACCGAGATCGACACCGGCGACCAGCTGAAGGCGCCCACCGGCCTGGACATCGGCCCCGGCGGCGAGATCTACGTGACCAACAACAGCACGAGCACCAACGGCCAGCTGGTGCGGGTCCACCCGTAACGGGAGCCGCCACCGCAAGGACACCGCGGCCCTGCCGCGGCGTCGCAAGCCTTGCCGCGGCCTCACCCGCGTCGCGGCGTCGGCCCCGCCGGTCCTCCTCGACCGGCGGGGCCGACCGCGTCACGTCCCCGGGCGGGGGCGCCGCTCACACCTGGGATTCCGCCAGGATCCGCAGCGCCCGCTCCTTCAGTTCAGCATCGGCCCGGGCGGCGTTGCCGGCGTCGAACGGCGGCCGCGGATCGTATTCGACGCCCAGCTGGATCGCCTTCGCCGTGTCCTCTCCGGCGATCAGGGAAGCCAGATAGAGCGCCATGTCCAGCCCGGCGGAGACCCCCGCGGCGGTGATGACCTTCCCCGAACGCACATAGCGCTCGGGCAGGTAGGTGACGTCGTAGTGGGTCTGGAGATAGTCGGCGGAGGCCCAGTACGTGGTCGCCTGCCGGCCGTCGAGCAGCCCTGCCGCCGCGAGGACGAGCGAGCCGGTGCACACCGAGGTCGTCCACCGACTGCGCCGGTGGATCCGGCGGATCCAGCGCAGCAGCTCCTGGTTCTCCATCGCCGCGACCGTGCCGCGATTGCCCGCACCGGGTACGAGCAGGACGTCGAGGCGGTCGACGTCGGCGATGCACCGCTCGGCCATGACGGCCACGTCCCCGGTGTCGGTACGGACCGGGCCCCGCCGCTGGGCGACCATCGTCACCGTCGCGCCCGGCAGCCGGGAGAGCACCTCTGCGGGGCCGGTCGGGTCCAGCAGGCTGTAGCCGTCGTACAGCAGGATGCCGATGTCGAGGCTCGCGCCGGCCGGCGCGGCCCCGGTGTGGGCGGTCCCGGTCCGGGTGGCTCCGGCCTGACCGGTTCCAGCCGGCGCGGTTCCGGCCTGCGCGGCTCCGGTCTGGGCCGCGCCCACGGCACCGAACGCCGCCGTGGCAACGGTCCCGCGCAGCAGATTTCTGCGGGTCGTCGAATGCGTCATGGCACGGAAGTCTTCTGCGGCGTGGGCACGCGCGCCCGCGGCATGTCCGGCAACGCGCGAATCATGTCTCCGCTGAGCCCATAGTGCTCCAGGAACGCCCGTCGCAGGGTGTGCGGCGAGCCGAACCCGCAGCGCCGCGCGATCGCGGCCAGTGGCAACCGGCTTGAGCGCACCAGATGCGCTGCCGCTTCGGTACGTGCCGCCCGCACCGCCCGTGACGGAGTGGTGCCGAGGTGCGCGGCGAACAGGCGCGTCAGGTGCCGGGTGCTCACCCCCGCCCGCGCCGCCAGCGCGCCCGGGGTCAGGTCCTCGGCCAGATGACCGGCGATGTAGCCGGTGAGATCGAGCACCAGCCGGTCACCGGGCGGCGGGGCGGCGAGGAACATGCTGATCTGGGCCTGATCGGCGGGCCGGTGAAGGTACGACACCAGCTCCCGGGCCACCGCGCGGGCCAGCGTCGGCCCGTGGTCGTCCTCGATCAACGACAGCGTGAGGTCGAGCGCACTGGTGACGCCGGCCGAGGTGTAGACGTTCCCGTCGCGTATGCAGAGGGGCGCCACGTCGACGGCCACCTCCGGGTGCCGGGCGGCGAGCTGCTCCCCGTACCCCCAGTGGGTGGTCACCCGCCGACCGTCCAGCAGCCCGGCGGCGGCCAGCACATAGGTGCCGGTGCACACCGAGGCGACGCGCCGGCTGCGCGTCGCCAGCCGCCGGACCTGCCCCACCAGCCGCTCGTCCGCCGACGCCTCGGCGTACCCCACGCCACCGACGACGATCAGCGTGTCCAGCCGCCCCGTCACCGCCTCCAGCCCGCGCCCGGCACCGAGCACGATCCCGGCCGAGCTGCGGGCCGCGCGGCGGCCGAGGGTGCCCAGCTCGATGCCGTAGGGCGGGGTCGCGCCGTACCGGTTGGCGATGTCGAACGCGCCGCTGGGGCAGGCGATGTCGAGGATCTGCGCGTCGTCGTAGGCCACGATCAGTACGCGCCGCTGGTTGTCCATGCCAGCGATCCCACCACGCGCCGCCCGGGCCTCAACGTGTGGCGGTGGGCCTCAGCGCGTGGCGCGGCCGTGCAGCACCAGGGCCCACGCCAGGCAGCCGAACGCGCCGGTGGAGGTCACCGCACGGACGATGTTCCAGGTGATCCAGGTGGACTCGAAGCGCTCCCGCACGGCGGCGAGGTCGCCGATACGGTCCGGCCGGCCGGCGTCGGCCAGTTCGTCGTTGAGCGGGACGTTGACCGCCGCGGTGATGACGAACATCGCCAGGTACAACACGAGCGCGGCGACGACGAACGCGAAGACCGTGCGATCGCCCGTGGTCCACTGCGCGGCGGCGGCGAGCCCCAGCGCGACGACCGCCCCCAGGAAGCAGGTCATGAACCAGCCGTTGAGTATCGCCTTGTTGATCTGCTGCATCGCGGTGACGAACGTGCGGTCGTCACCGCGGCGCAGGCCGGGCATGACGGCGTAGGCGAAGGCGGCGAACAGGCCGGCCATCAGACCGGTGGTCACGGTGGCCACCAGCAGGGACGGGGTGGCGAGTGCTCTCATGTCATGCCCTCGTGTAGGTGACGATGCTGACGCCGGAGTCGAAGTCGCGGCGCGCGGTCGGCAGGAAGCCGGTCGGGGCGAAGGGGCCGTCGAACAGCGGGATGCCGCTGCCGATGACGACCGGGTTGCGCTTGATGATCAGTTCGTCGATCTCGTCGCGGAGCGCGGCGGCCAGCTTGCCGCCGCCGGCCAGCCAGATGCCCCTGCCATCCTGCTTCTTCAGGTCGCGCACGAGCGCGGCCGGGTCCTCGGCGACGATCTCCACCTTCGGGTCGGTGGAGGTCAGGGTGCGGGAGACGACGTACTGCCTCAGGTGGGCGTAGGGACTGGTGATCCCCGCCTTCAGGGCCGGCTCGTAGGTGGCGCGCCCCATGATCACGGTGTCGAAGTGCCGGTGCGGGGTGTCGGTCAGCCCGAGCGGGCCGCGGACGTGCACCGGCAAGGTCTCGGGGTACTCGGCGAGGATCGCCTCGCGGACCTCCCCCTCGAAGGGCAGGAAGTCGTAACCGCCGTCCGGGTCGGCGATGTAGCCGTCCAGGGTGGCGGCGACGTAGTAGGTGAGCTTGCGCATCCGGTCTCTCTTCCCTGCGACGACACGACACGACACGGCGGGGCCGAGGCGGGGCGGGGCCTGTCCGGCTCCGCGCGCCAAGCCGCCGCCTATATACTGCGCTTGAAGTGGTTTGACCGTAGTACTGCACTCGCAGTGGTGTCAATGTCTTTCTCTCAGGAGCTGCCGATGCGTCAGAACCCGGCCCGCCGCACCGCCTTGCTCGATGCCGCCATCGAGGTCCTCGCCCGCGAGGGCTCCCGAGGCCTGACCCTGCGCGCCGTCGACAAGGAAGCGGCCGTGCCCACCGGGACGGCGTCCAACTACTTCACCAACCGCGCCGACATGCTGGCCCAGGTCATGGGACGCACCCGCGAGCGGCTGACCCCCGATCCGGCCGAACTGGCCGCCACCATGGACACCGAGCCGACGCGTGAGCTGGTCAGGACCCTGATGCTGCAGCTCATCGACCGCATGCGCGGCGACCGCAGCAGCCACCTGGCCATGCTCGAACTGCGCCTGGAGGCCACCCGGCGGCCCGAACTCCACGCCGAGCTGAGCCGCTTCCTCACCGCCGAGCTCGACGCCAACATCGACTTCCACCTCAGCGGCGACCTGCCCGGCGACCGGACCGGGGTCTTCCTGCTCTACCTCGCCATGCTGGGGCTCATCGTCGACGACCTGACCGTCCCGGAACTCCTCACCCGGCACCGGCTCGACGCCCTCATCGACGCCATGGTCACGCGCCTCCTCCCGGCCGACGCCGGCTGACGAGGCCGGCCTCTCGCCAGACCGGAGGCGCTGTCTGGCGCCGGCCCGTCACCCGCTCGCCGCACCACCGGTGGCGGGCCCGCGAGGGCGCAGGTACTGATGGCGGTATGAAAGTAAATCCCATTGAAATGCAGAAAGCCCTCGGCGGCGTCGAATACCCCGCGCAGAAGAAAAAAATCGTTCAGGCGGCCGAGAAGCACAAGGCAGGGCGCGAAATCATGGACGCCCTGAAGAGCCTGCCGGACAAGGAGTACAAGAACCCCGCCGAAATCAGCAAGGAAGTGGGCGAGACCTGACCCGCCATCGGCGCCGAGCATTCCGTCGGTCTCCGAGACCTGCCTGGGGTCTCGGAGACCGACGTTTTGCGCGGCAGGGGTGGTGGTCGTCGGCAATGGCTCGCGCTGCCGCCCCTCCCGCCGCGCTGTACGCGAAAGAGCTGCGCGCCCGGTTCGGCGGCTTCGCCGAAGGTCTGCGCACGCCCTGCCCGCCCAGGCGGCCGATGCGGTGGGCCACGGTGTGGCGAATGACCCGTCTGGGCCGACCACCGGTCATCTGATCAGGTGGCTGCCGCCTCGCTTCGGCTGCACACCATGGTCGGGAACGGCTCGGCAGTGGCTCAATGACGCCCGGAGCCACGCAGCCGCGGGGGTGAGTCGTCGGCATGCTGACTGGGTGCTCGCGGAAGCGCTCGCGTACTCAGGAGGCTGTCTGTGTCCCTTCACGCCGATACCGCCGATTCCGGATACCCGACCGGCGTGTGGCTCATCGGGGCCCGCGGGTCCGTCGCGACGACAGCGATCGCGGGCTGCGCAGCCATGGCCGCCGGGCTGTACCCGGCGACCGGCCTGGTCACCGAGACACCGCCGTTCGCCGCGAGCCGGCTGCCCGCGCTGTCCTCGCTCGTCTTCGGCGGACACGACACCGGAAGCAGCCCGCTGCCCAAGCGCGCCGAGGAGCTGTCGGCCCAGGGAGTGCTGCCGCACGAGCTGTCCGCCGCGGTGCGCGGCGACCTCGCCGCCGCGGACGCCGAGATCCGGGCGGGCGGGCCGCTGCCCGGCGACTCCCGCGGCGACGAGGAGCTGATCGCCGCCTTCGCCGCCGACATCGAGGACTTCGCGGCGCGGCGCGGGACGGCCCGCGTCGTCGTGGTCAACGTCGCCTCCACCGAACCCACCCCCGCCCCGGACGACACCAGGCTGCCGGCCAGCTCGCTGTACGCCGCGGCCGCGCTGCGCGCCGGATGCCCGTACGTCAACTTCACCCCCTCGACCGGCCTGCACCACCCGGCCCTCGCCGAGCAGGCCGCCGACTGCGGGCTGCCGTACACCGGCCGGGACGGCAAGACCGGGCAGACCCTGCTGCGGGCCGTGCTCGCGCCGATGTTCCAGCAGCGGGCCCTGACGGTACGGGCCTGGTCCGGCACCAATCTGCTGGGCGGCGGTGATGGCGCGGCGCTCGCCGACCCGGCGGCCGCGGCCGCCAAGAACGCGGGCAAGAACCGGGTGCTCCAGGACACGCTCGGCACCCTCCCGGAGGGCGAGGTGCACATCGACGACGTCCCGGCGCTCGGGGACTGGAAGACCGCCTGGGACCACATCGCCTTCGAGGGCTTCCTCGGCACGCGGATGACACTCCAGACGACCTGGCAGGGCTGCGACTCCTCGCTCGCCGCGCCGCTGGTGCTGGACCTGGCGCGGCTGATGGCCCGCGCCCACCAGGCCGGGCTGACCGGCCCCCGCCCGGAGCTGGGCTTCTACTTCAAGGACCCGGACGGCGAATCGTCCGCCCTGGCAGAGCAGTACGAGGCCCTGCTCGGCTTCGCCGGCCGTCTGCGAGTGGGCCGATGAGGGGGCCGGAAGCCGACTCGGGCCCGGCGCCGGGCGCCGGGCCGAGCCCGGTTGCGGAGGCCGGGGGGCCGCATCGCTCGGGGCGCGCGCAGGGGGCAGCCCATCTGCGGGTCGTCGCGGGCGAAGCGCACACCCGGGCGGACACCGAGCCCGCACCCACACCCGCGCAGGCCGCAGGCCGCCCGCACCCGGCTCAGGATGCGGTGGGCGCGGCGCGTTCGCGGGCCGCCGGGCTGCGCGCCTGGGCCGAACTGCTGCGGGTCTCCGCACTCTTCACGGTGCCGGGCGACGCGCTCGCCGGTGCGGCCGCCGCCGGGCTGCGCCCGAACGGCCGTACCGGGCTCGCGCTCGGCGCCTCGCTCTGCCTCTACGAGGCCGGAATGGCGCTCAACGACTGGGCGGACCGGGACGAGGACGCGGTGCAGCGCCCGCACCGCCCGATCCCCTCCGGTCGGATCAGGCCGGGCGCGGCACTGGCGGCGAGCGCGGGCCTGACCGCGGCCGGGCTGGCGCTGGCGTACCGGGCGGGCCGCCCCGCGGGGCTGGTCGCCACCGCCCTCGCCGGCACGGTCTGGGCGTACGACCTGGGGCTGAAGCACACCAAGGCGGGCCCGGCGACGATGGCGGCGGCCCGCTCCCTGGACCTGCTCCTGGGCGCGGCGGCCACCGCGTCCGCCCGGCCGGACACGAGCGCGGCGCCGACGCCCGGATGGAGGCCGCGCCCCACCGCCACCTCGTCCGCCTGGCCAGAGACGAGCGCGGCGCCGACGCCCGGATGGAGGCCGCGCCCCACCGCCACCTCGTCCGCCTGGCCGGAGACGGGCACAACGCCGACGGCCGGACCGGGGCCGCGCGGCACGGCGGCCTCCTCTCCTTGGGCGGGCCTGCGCCGGGCGGCGGGCCCGGCCGTCGCGCTGGGCGGGCACACCTACGCGGTCACCTCGGTCTCGCGGCGCGAGACCGAGGGCGGCTCGGCCGTCGTCCCGCTGGCGGCGCTGGGCGTGACGGCCGCGCTGGGCGTCCTGACCAGCCGTCGCCGCGCGACCGGCGGCCACTTCGGGCAGCGGCCAGAACACCCACCCACCCGGCACACGCACCCGGCCGTCACCGCACTCCAGCCCCCGGCAGGTCGCAGGGCCGCAGCCTCCCTCGGCCTGCCGGGCTCCGCCCGGGACCTCGCGCAGACCGCATTCGCCGCCGGATACGTGGCCACCTCGGCCAAACCGCTGTTCCACGCCGTGCTCAACCCCTCGCCGCCGCTCACCCAGCGGGCCGTCGGCGGCGGCATCCGGGCGATGATCCCGCTCCAGGCCGCGCTCGCCGCGCGGGCCGGGGCCGGCCGGACCGCGATGGTGGTGGCGAGCCTCGTCCCGATCGCCCGCAAGCTGGCACGGAAGGTGAGCCCGACATGAGCACCAGGACGACCACCAGCACGGGCACCAGCGCCAGCACCAGCACGGGCACGGGTCTGCGGCTCGGCTACGGCACCAACGGCCTCACCGACCTCCGCCTCGACGACGCCCTCGCCCTCCTCGCCGACCTCGGCTACGACGGCGTCGGCCTGACGCTCGATCACATGCACCTGGACCCGATGGCGCCCGACCTGGCCGCCCGCACCCGCCAGGTGGCCGCGCGCCTGGAGCAGCTGGGGCTCGGCGTCACCGTCGAGACCGGGGCCCGCTATGTGCTCGACCCCCGGCGCAAGCACGGCCCCTCGCTGCTCGACCCGGACCCCGACGCACGGGCCGCCCGCGCCCGGCTGCTGGTCCGGGCCGTGCGGGTCGCCGCCGACCTGGGCGCGCACGCCGTGCACTGCTTCAGCGGCATCAGGCCCGACGGCACCGGCGAGGACACCGCCTGGCAGCGGCTGGGCGAGGCCCTCCAGCCGGTACTCGAGGCGGCGGACGCCGCCGGCGTGCCGCTCGCCGTCGAACCCGAGCCGGGCCATCTGCTGGCCACCCTCGCCGACTTCCACCGGCTGCGGAAGGAGCTCGGGGAGCCGGGCGTCCTCGGCCTCACCCTGGACATCGGCCACTGCCAGTGCCTGGAGCCGGAGCCACCGGCGGAGTGCGTACGCGCCGCGGCGCCCTGGCTGCGGCATGTCCAGATCGAGGACATGCGGCGCGGCGTCCACGAGCACCTCCCGTTCGGCGACGGCGAGATCGACTTCCCGCCCGTCCTGGAGGCCCTGGCCGCCACCGGCTATCAGGGGCTGACCGTCGTCGAACTGCCCCGCCACTCCCATGCCGGCCCGGACCTCGCCGCGCACTCGCTGCGGTTCCTGCGAAACGGAGGCACCCGGTGACCACCACCGACGGTACGACCGCGACCGCGGCGGTGACGACGGCGACGGCAGCCGAGACGACCACCACCGCAGTGGCAGCCAAGGCACCCGCCGCCGCGATGGCCGCGCTGCGCACCACACTCCAGGCCCGGCTGACGCCCGCCGCCCGGGCCTGGCTGGACCAGGCGCTGGCCTCCGCCGCGGAAGCGGCCGAGGCAGCGGCCGGGCCTCCCGCCGGGGCGGGCACCGCAGCAGCGGCGGCCAAGGCGGCCAAGACCGCCGCCAGAACGCCCCTGCCCGCCTGGGAGTTGCGCTTCGCGGAGGCCGGCCGGCACTGCGGCGGCGCCGAGGACGCGGCGGAAGACGCCCGCGTCCTGCTGCTGCACACCGCCCGCGCCCGGGCGGCCACCGTGGCCAGGCTCTACCACCAGGGCACCGCCGCCGAACGTCGAGCCGTGCTGCTCGCCCTCCCACAGCTGGGCATCGACCCCGCGCAGGGGCTGCCGCTCGTCGAGGACGCGCTGCGCGCCAACGACACCCGCCTGATCGCCGCCGCCGTCGGGCCGTACGCCGCCGAACACCTGACCCCGCACGCCTGGCGGCACGCCGTCCTCAAATGCCTGTTCACCGGGGTGCCCGTGGATACGATCGCCGCTCTGCCCGAGCGCGCCCGCGGCGACGCCGAGCTGGCCCGCATGCTCGGCGACTACGCGGAGGAGCGCACCGCCGCCGGCCGCCCCGTCCCCGACGACCTGCACCGCGTCCTCGCCGCGACCGCCACCGAGGCGAGACCTTCCGACGCGACCGCCACCGACGCGACAACACCCGCCGCCGACCGGACCGCAACCGCCAAGGCCTCAGCACCCGCCACGGACGCGACCACACCCGCAAAGGCCACAGCGGCCGCCACCGCCACCCACGCGACCGCACCAGCCACCGACGCGAAGATCACTGCCTGGCCCGCCGCCGAGGCGAAGGAGTCCTGAGTCCTGATGCGCATCTTCGACCCGCACATCCACATGACCTCCCGGACCACCGACGACTACGAGGCCATGTACGCCGCGGGCGTCCGCGCCGTCGTCGAACCGGCCTTCTGGCTGGGCCAGCCCCGCACCTCGCCCGCCTCCTTCCTCGACTACTTCGACGCGCTGCTGGGCTGGGAGCCGTTCCGGGCCGCGCAGTACGGGATCGTGCACCACTGCACCATCGCCCTGAACCCCAAGGAGGCGAACGACCCGCGCTGCACTCCCGTCCTCGACGAGCTGCCCCGCTACCTCGTCAAGGACTCCGTCGTCGCCGTCGGCGAGATCGGGTACGACTCGATGACCCCGGCCGAGGACGCCGCCCTGGCCGCCCAGCTTCAGCTCGCCGCCGACCACGGCCTGCCCGCGCTCGTCCACACCCCGCACCGGGACAAGCTCGCCGGGCTGCGCCGCACCATCGACGTGGTCGCCGAATCCGCGCTGCCGCTGGAGCGGGTGCTGCTGGACCACCTCAACGAGACCACGGTGAAGGAGGCCAAGGCGGCGGGCTGCTGGCTGGGCTTCTCGGTCTACCCGGACACCAAGATGGACGAGCACCGCATGGTCGCCGTCCTCAAGGACTACGGGCCGGAGAAAGTGCTGGTGAACTCCGCCGCCGACTGGGGCAGGAGCGATCCGCTGAAGACCCGCAAGGTCGGCGAGGCGATGCTGCGCGCCGGATTCACCGAGGACGACGTCGACCAGGTGCTGTGGCGCAACCCGGTCGCCTTCTACGGGCTCAGCGGCCGGCTCAACCTCGACCTGGCCGGGCACCTCGCCGAGCCGGCCGCCCTGCACGAGGGCAACTCCATCCTCCGCGGCGGAGAGTGAGGGGCTGGGCATGCGCTTCCGGCACCCGGACGGCACCGTCGTCCACCTCGCCTACTGCACCAACGTCCATCCGGCCGAAACCCTCGACGGGGTGCTCGCCCAGCTGCGCGACCACTGCGAGCCGGTGCGCCGGCGGCTGGGCCGCGACCGCCTGGGCATCGGCCTGTGGCTGGCCAGGGACGCCGCCCGCGCCCTGACCGCCGACCCGGCAGCGGTCCGCGTGCTGCGCCGCGAACTCGACCGGCGCGGCCTGGAGGTCGTCACCCTCAACGGCTTCCCCTACCAGGGATTCGGCGCCAGCGAAGTCAAGTACCGCGTCTACCGGCCGGACTGGACCGATCCGGAGCGGCTGCGGTACACCACCGACCTGGCCCACCTGCTCGCCCGGCTGCTCCCCGACGACGTCACCGAGGGCACCGTCTCCACCCTGCCGATCGCCTGGCGCACCCCCTTCGACGACACCCGGGCCGAGGCCGCCCGCGCCGCGCTGGCCACCCTCGCCGGGCGGCTCGACGCCCTGGAGGAGAGCAGCGGCCGCTCGATCCGCGTCGGCCTGGAACCGGAACCGGGCTGCACCGTCGAGACCACCGCCGACGCCATCGCGCCCCTCGGCTCCATCTCCCACCCCCGCATCGGCCTCTGCCTGGACACCTGCCACCTGGCCACCTCCTTCGAGGACCCCGACGCCGCGCTCGCCGCCCTGGACGCCGCCGGGGTGCCCATCGTGAAAGCCCAGCTGTCCGCGGCCCTGCACGCCGACGACCCCGGGCGGCCCGAGGTCCGCCAGGCGCTGGCCGCCTTCGACGAACCCCGCTTCCTGCACCAGACCCGCACCCTCACCCCCGGCGGGCTGCGCGGCACCGACGACCTCGGCGAAGCGCTGGCCGGCGGCGCCCTCCCGGACACCGGCCCCTGGCGCGCGCACTTCCACGTGCCGCTGCACGCCCCGCCCGCCGCGCCGCTCACCTCCACCCTGCCCGTCCTGAAGGACGCCCTCAGCGGCCTGGTCGAAGGCCCGGCCCCGCGCACCCGGCACCTGGAGGTCGAGACCTACACCTGGCAGGCGCTGCCGCCCGAGCTGCGCCCGCGCACCCCCGCCCAGCTGGCCGACGGCATCGCGGCCGAACTCGCCCTCGCCCGCGACCTGCTGACCGACCTGGGCCTCAAGGAGCTGCAATGACCGACGAGCCGACCGACGAGCCGACCGACGCCCCCACCCCCGGCCCGACCCCCCGCACCGCCCCCACCCCGCTGCTCGTCCTGGACGTCGTCGGCCTCACCCCCCGGCTGCTGGAGCACATGCCGCTCCTGCGCGGCCTGGGCCGGCAGGGGTCGCAGGCCACCTTGGGCACCGTGCTTCCCGCGGTGACCTGCGCCGCCCAGTCCACCTTCCTGACCGGCACCCCGCCCGCCGAGCACGGCATCGTCGGCAACGGCTGGTACTTCCGCGACCTGGGCGAAGTCCTGCTGTGGCGGCAGCACAACGGCCTGGTCCACGGCGACAAGCTGTGGGACGCCGCCCGCCGCGCTCACCCCGGCTACACCGTCGCCAACATCTGCTGGTGGTACGCGATGGGCGCGGACACCGACATCACCGTCACCCCCCGCCCGATCTACTACGCCGACGGCCGCAAGGAACCCGACTGCTACACCCGGCCCGCCCCTCTGCACGACGAACTCGAGCAGAAGCTCGGCACCTTCCCGCTCTTCCAGTTCTGGGGGCCGGGCGCCTCCCTCGCCTCCTCCCAATGGATCATCGACGCCACCCGGCACATCCTGCACACCCGCCACCCCGACCTGGCCCTGTGCTACCTGCCCCACCTCGACTACGACCTCCAGCGGTTCGGGCCCGACGACCCCCGATCCCACCGGGCCGCCGCCGAGCTCGACACCGCCCTCGCCCCCCTCCTCGCCGACGCCCGCCGCGCCGGCCGCACCGTCGTCGCCCTCTCCGAGTACGGCATCACCCGGGTGACCCGGCCGGTCGACATCAACCGGGCGCTGCGCCGGGCGGGCCTGCTGGAGGTGCACACCCAGGACGGCATGGAGTACCTCGACCCGATGGCCTCCCGGGCCTTCGCCGTCGCCGACCACCAGATCGCCCACGTCTACGTGCGCCGCCCCGAGGACCTGGCCGCCACCCGGCAGGCCCTGGCCGGCCTCGCGGGCATCGAAAGGCTCCTGGACGACGTGGGGAAGAAGGAGGCGGGTCTGGACCACCCGCGCTCCGGCGAGCTGGTCGCCGTCGCCGAGCCGGACGCCTGGTTCACGTACTACTACTGGCTGGACGACGCCCGCGCCCCCGACTTCGCCCAGCTGGTGGAGATCCACCGCAAGCCCGGCTACGACCCCGTCGAGCTGTTCATGGACCCCCACGACCCGTACGTCAGGCTCAAGGCGGCCGGGGCGCTCGCTCGCAAGAAGCTCGGAATGCGCTACCGGATGGCGGTCGTCCCGCTGGACCCCTCACCGGTCCGCGGCAGCCACGGCCGGCTCCCCGACGACCCGGCCGACGGCCCGCTCGTGCTGTGCTCCAAGCCCGGCGCCGTCACCGGTCATCTCCAGGCCACCGACGTGAAATCGTTCCTGCTCCGCCTCGCCGGTCTCGACGCCGGCCTCTCGCCCGCGGCCGCCGAATCCTGATACCCGACAGAGAAATACTCGAACCGCACTGCATTCCGGCTAAAGCAGCCATACATTTCCGCGACTTCATCCGTCGATTCCCTGGGGCAGCATCATCCGGCCCGGTGTTCAAGTGCCCTGCGCTGTCGGTTGAACGGTCCCGGGCCCTGGATACGGTTGAGCGTTCCGTCTGGTCACAGGCCACCACGCCGCCGCGGTAATCAACGACTTTTCGACTGTACGAGGAGATCGAACATGGCAAATGGCGCAATAATCGTCGGTGCCGGGCCGGTCGGCTTGATGCTCGCCGGTGAACTCCGGCTCGGCGGCGCGGACGTCGTCCTCTACGACAAACTCCCGGCGGCCAGCGGAGAAACACGGGGCCTGGGATTCACCGGTCGCACCGCCGAAGTACTCGACCAGCGCGGGCTGCTTTCCCGGATCGGCGAGTTCAGGTGGGGAAAGCAGGGCCACTACGGCGGTGTGCGCATCGACTTCGACGCGCTGGAGGAAAGCCACTACGGGGTCATGGGCCTGGCCCAGTACCGCACCGAGGAGGCGCTGCTGAGCTGGGTGACCGAGCTCGGCGTCCCCATCCGCCGCGGCTACGAGGTGACCGGATACCGCGAGACCGACGACGGCGTCACCATCGAGTTCAACGGGCCCGACGGCCCGGGTGAGGACACCGCCGCCTACCTTGTCGGCTGCGACGGCGCCCGCTCCACCATCCGCCGGCTGGCCGGCATCGACTTCCCCGGCCTGGAGGCCACCCGCGGCATGTACCTGGCCGATGTCGTCGGCGCCGACCTGCGCATGCGGCCCATCGGCGAGCGGATCCCCGGCGGCGGCATGGTGCTCTCCGTCAGCCTGGGCGGCGGCGTCGACCGCATCGTCATCCACGAGCCGGGCGTGCGCCCGCACCACGGCGAGGGCGAGCTGCAGTTCAACGAGGTCGCCGACGCCTGGCAGCGGATGACCGGGGAGTCCATCCACCACGCCAAGGCCACCTGGATGGCCGCCCTCACCAACGCCACCGGCCAGGCCACCGACTACCGGCGCGGCCGGGTGTTCCTCGCCGGCGACGCCGCGCACGACCACGCCCCGCTGGGCGCGCAGGGCGTGAGCGTGGGCATCCAGGACGCGGTCAACCTCGGCTGGAAGCTGGCCGCGGTGCTCAACGGCTGGGCGCCCGAGGGCCTGCTCGACACCTACCACGCCGAGCGTCACCCGATCGGCGAGCGGCTGCTGCGCGACACCCTCGCGCAGTCCCTGCTCTACCTGAGCGGGGCGGAGATGGACCCGCTGCGCGACCTGATGCGCGAGCTGGTGCGGATCCCGGACGCCGCGCGCCACCTGGCCGGGCTGGTCAGCGGCCTGGACAACCGCTACGACGTGGGCGCCGAGGGCCACCCGCTGCTGGGCCTTAGGCTGTCGCCCGCCCGCGAGATCCAGCTGGAGGACGGCACCACCACCCGGGTCGCCGAACTGCTGCACGGCGGCCGCGGCGTGCTCATCGCCCCGCACGCCGGCCACCAGGTGCGCGAGCGGGCCGCCGGCTGGTCCGACCGCGTCGACCTCGTCTTCGGCGCCTGGGTCGCACAGGACAACGACGACGACAAGGACGGGCTGCACGCCGTGCTGGTGCGCCCCGACGGCCACATCGTGTGGGCCGCGCCGGACGGCGGCGACCTCGAGGACGCGCTCAAGCGCTGGTTCGGCGAGCCCGCGGCCGCGGCCTGAGCCACTCAGCGCCCACAGCCGCCGCGCCGACCGAGGTGGCGCGGTCACCGGACAGCACACGGTGACCGCGCCACCCGTGTGCTCCCCCGCACACCCGAGACCCCACCCGTGAGACGCCACCCCCCGTGAAACGCCCCCCCGTGAGGCTCCACCCCCTGAGACTCCACCCCCGTGAGAAAGGGAATCTCCGTCATGACCATCCTCGTCACCGGCAGCCGCGGCAAAGTCGGCTCCCTCCTCGTCGAGATCCTGCACGAGAAGGGGATCGCGGTCCGGGCCGGTTCCGCCGACCCCGAGAAGCTGACCCTGCCCGCCGGCGTCGAGACCGTGAAGCTGGCCCTGGACAACCCCGCCGACTTCCCGGCCGCCCTCGCCGGGGTCACGCAGGTCTTCCTCTACTGCGAGCCCGCGGGCATCGACGCGTTCGTCGAGCAGGCGCAGGCCGCCGGCGTCGAGCACGTCGTGATCATGTCCGCCGACGCCGTACTGCGCCCCAGCACCGCCGACGGCCCGATCGCCGCCCCCCACCTGGTGGTCGAGAAGGCGCTGGAGGCGTCCTCCATCACCGCCACCCCGCTGAACTGCGGCGCCCTGGCGAGCAACGCCATGCCGTGGTCCTGGTCCCTCAAGGGCCGGGGCGCGGTCGCCCTGCCCTACCCCGACAGCCACGCCGACCCGATCAACGAGCGGGACGTCGCCGAGGCCGCCCTCGCGGTCCTCACCGAGCCCGGGCTGCGCGGCCGGTCGTACCACCTCACCGGGCCGGAGTCCCTCAGCTTCGCCGAGCAGGTCGCGGTCATCGAGGCGGCCGTTGGCCGGCCCATCCCGATCGAGAAGGTGACGCCGGAGGCATGGCGGGCCAACAAGCCCGCCTTCATGCCCGGAGACATCGCGGACGCGCTGCTCGAACTGTGGGCGGCCTCCACCGTGCCGGTTCCCCTCACCCCCCACGTCGAGGAGCTGACCGGCCACCCGGCGCGCCCCTTCACCGAGTGGGCCCAGGCGCACGCGGGCGCCTTCCGCGGCTAGCCGCGGAAGCCCACCACCCGCAGTCAGCACCGAGCAACCCACACATCGGCGAAGAGATGGGGACCTGCCCACATGTCCATGGACAGACGGAAGATGATCGCCCTGGGAGCCGGCGGCGCCGTGTTCGCCACCACCAGCGGCACCGCCACCGCTGACCCCCACCACGAGCCCCACCGCACCGGCGGCGGCCGGAAGGCGGAGATCCCGACCGACGCCGAACTGGCCCGGTCCCTGTCCGGCGACTTCAGCAGCCGCTACGCGCTCGTGAACGGCGTGCGGCTGCACTACGTGACCGGCGGCGAAGGCGATCCGCTGATCCTGCTGCCCGGCTGGCCACAGACCTGGTGGTGCTACCGCAAGGTGATGCCGGCGCTCGCCGAGCACTACCGCGTGATCGCCGTCGACCTGCGCGGCATGGGCGGCTCCGACAAGCCCCAGGGCGGCTACGACAAGAAGACGATGGCCGCCGACATCCACGGCCTCGTCCGCTCCCTGGGCCACAGCACGGCGAACATCGTCGGGCACGACATGGGCGCGAAGGTGGCGTACAGCTACGCCGTCAACCACGCCGAGGCGACGCGCAAGGTCGCGCTGCTGGACATCCTCCACCCCGACGAGACCTTCTACGACGTCCCGATGCTCCAGCGGCCCGGCGCCGGCTTCAACCTGTGGTGGTGGGCGTTCAACCAGGTGCAGGGGCTGCCCGAGCAGCTGGTCGTCGGCCGGGCGCGGCACATCGTCGACTGGTTCTACGCCAACACCCTCCGCGACCAGTCCTGGGCCAGTGAACTCGACCGCGAGGTCCACGCCCGCCCGTACAACACCGCGGAGGGCGTCCGGGCCGCCAACTCCTGGTACCAGGCCTGGCACCAGGACATCCAGGACATGAAGACCTACGGCAAGGTGACCGTGCCGCTGCTGGGGCTGTCCTCGGAGACCAGCGACCACATCTTCCAGCAGCTGCTGCCCGGTCAGGCCGCCGATGCGCGGATCGTGAAGCTGGACGGCACCATCCACTACCTCCCCGAGGAAGCACCCGAGCGGGTCACCGAGGAACTGCTCAAATTCTTCGCCTGATCATCGGGGCCGCGTCATCACCGGCCGCGCAGTTCTCCGGCAATTCCGCCTCCGTAAAAACCGATGGAGTCGAATCGATGGAGTCGAATCCGATGGAGTCCGCCGCGGTGGCCCATGACTTTCCGATGATCGGACATCTATCTGCACGAGGAGTGCGAACATGGCAAAGGGCGTAATAATCGTCGGTGCCGGGCCGGTCGGACTGATGCTCGCCGGAGAACTCCGGCTCGGCGGTGTGGACGTCGCCGTCTACGAGAAGCTGCCCGCACCCAGCGGCGAATCCCGGGGCGTCGGTTTCACCAGGCGTGCGGCCGAAGTGTTCGACCAGCGCGGACTGCTCAGCCGGTTCGGCGACGTCGAATGGGCGCAGGGTCACTTCGGCGGCGTCCGCATCGACTTCAGCAAGCTTGCGGACAACCACTTCAGCGTCCGCGGCGTGCCGCAGTTCCGGTCCGAGGAGATCCTGGAGGGCTGGCTGACCGAGCTCGGGGTGACCGTGCACCGCGAGCACGAGGTGACCGGCTTCCGCGAGACCGACGACGGCGTGGTCGTCGAGTTCACCGGGCCCGACGGCCCCGGCGAGGAGACCGCCTCCTACCTCGTCGGCTGCGACGGCGCGCGCAGCATCGTCCGCAAGCTGGCCGGTATCGACTTCCCCGGCTGGGAAGCCACCCGCGGGATGTACATGGCCGACCTCGTCGGCGCCGACGTCCGGCAGCGGCCCATCGGCGAACGCGTGCCCGGCGGCATGGTGATGGCGTTCAACCTGGAGAACGGCGTCGACCGGATCGTCATCCACGACGAGTCCCTGCGCCCGCACGAGGACAAGAACAGCCTGACGTTCACCGAGATCGCCGACGCCTGGCAGCGCATGACGGGGGAGTCCCTCCACGACGCGGAGGTCCGCTGGATCAGCGCCTTCACCGACACCACCCGCCAGGCCGCCCAGTACCGGCGCGGCCGGATCTTCCTGGTCGGGGACGCCACCCACATCCACATGCCCGCCGGCGCCCAGGGCATGAGCGTGGGCGTGCAGGACGCGGCGAACCTCGGCTGGAAGCTGGCCGCGGCGGTCAACGGCTGGGCACCCGAGGGCCTGCTCGACACCTTCGAGTCCGAGCGGCACCCGGTGGGGGAGCGGCTGATGCGCAACACCCGGGCGCAGACCCGGCTCTACCTCAGCGGGGACGAGATGGAGCCGCTGCGCAGCGTGATGCGCGAGCTGGTGCGGATTCCGGACGTCGCGCAGCACCTGGCCGGCCTGGTCAGCGGCCTGGACATCCGCTACGAGGTGGGCGAAGGCAGCCACCCGCTGCTGGGCCTGCGACTCTCCCCCGACCGCGAACTGGTGCTGGAGGGCGGCGCCAAGACCCGGGTCGCCGAACTGCTGCACCAGGCCCGCGGCGTGCTCATCGCCACAGGTGAGGCGCTGTGGGTGCGGGAGCAGGCCGCCGCGTGGTCGGACCGGGTGGACGTCGTCACCGGCTCCTGGGTCACCGAGGACGGCGACAGCGCACACGACACCCCGGACGCGGTGCTGCTGCGGCCGGACGGCCATGTCGCCTGGGCCGCGCCGGATGGCGGTAACTTGCCCACCGCGCTGGAGGCTTGGTTTGGTGCGGCTCGAGCGACGGTAGAGAACTCAGGCGCCGGATCGACCGCGTCCGTATCGTGAGCGGTCGCTCCCGGCGCCACCCGCTACCAAGGGCGTCGGAGCGAAGTCGGTGATCCCTGATCAGAAGTGGCCCCGGGCCCGGCTGACCACCGGGTGGTGACACCCGAGCCGGGCCCGGCCGCCTACCCACGCGGTCGCGGCCCGTGGCAGGGGCTTCACGCACCAACGGTTCCTCTGCCGTCCCCAGCCGGAGGACCCAGCCGCACGTCCAAGGAGCGTATGTGAGTCGTGGCAAGACGATCGGCGGCCCGTCCCCCGTCCCGCCCGCCGACGGCCCCCGGGCCGCGACGTCCGGCACCTCGCCCGGCCGAACAGGGCAGATACCCGTCCGCGACGGCCTGCTCCGCCCCGACCTGGCACGGCTGCCCTCACTGACCGGCCTGCGCTTCCCCGCGGCCCTCCTGGTCTTCCTCAACCACACCGGGCTGCCCATGCCCGACCTGCGCCTGCTGGAGGACAACGAGGCCGCCCTCGACTGGTTCGACATCACCGCCAACGCCGGCTCCCTGGGCGTCACCTTCTTCTTCGTCCTCAGCGGCTTCGTACTGACCTGGTCGGCCCGGCCCAAGGACACCCCGACGGCCTTCTGGCGCCGCCGGATCGTCAAGATCTACCCGAACTACGTCCTCACCTGGGCGCTGGCCATGGTGCTGTTCGCCTCCGCGTACACACCCACCCGCACCGCCATCGCCAACCTGCTGATGGTCCACGTCTGGGTGCCCAAGGCCGACGTCTTCGGCAGCGTCGACACCCCCAGCTGGTCACTTGGCTGCGAGCTGATCTTCTACGCGTCCTTCCCGCTGCTGCTCCAGCTCTTCCGGCGCATCCGGCCCGAGCACCTGAAGTACTGGATCGCCTCGGTGACCGCCGCGATCATCGCGACCCCGCTGGCCATCTACGCGCTGTGCTCGGAGACGCCCTACTTCCCCGGCGGCGCCGAGCTCGGGGCGAAGGTGTCCGAGACGCAGTACTGGCTCGACTACACCTTCCCGCCGGCCCGCCTGCTGGACTTCGCGCTCGGCATCCTGGTGGCGCTCGCCGTGATGAAGGGCCGCTGGTTCGACATCGGCATGCTCTGGTCCGGCGCGCTCCTGGTGGGCTCCTACATCCTCGCCTCGCACGTGCCGTTCCTGTACTCCCAGCGCTCGGTGACCGCGATCCCCATCATCCTGCTGATCGCGGCCGCCGCCACGGCGGACGTACAGAATCGTTTCTCGCCCTTCCGCGGCCGCACCATGATCTGGCTCGGCGAGATCTCGTTCGCCTTCTACCTGGTGCACTACATCGTGCTGGCCTACGGGCGGAAACTCCTCGGCGACGAGCTCTACTCCACGCCCCAGACCATCGGCCTCCTCGCCGTCATGTTCGCCGTCAGCGTGCTCGCCTCCTGGGCCATGTACGCCCTGGTCGAACACCCCATCACCCGCCGCTGGTCCACCTCCCGGCGCGCCCGCGCCCTGAAGAACCAGCAGGCCCCGGCGGACCGGCCCGCCGTGCCCTGAGGTGTGGCAACGGTCACGTCCCCCCAACTCCTGTCGCCCACCGGTCACATTCGCTCGCCCCGATCCGTCATAGCGGTGACGGACGGCCCCAGCCGGTTGCGGCGAGGAGCGCAAGCCCCCGGGCTTGAGCGTCCCTGTTCAACATCCCGATAGATCCTTAGAGGAGAGCAATCATGAGTCGGTTGACCCACCCCGCCTTCGCCGTTCCGGGTGCCATGGACGCGCTGGTGGCTCTGGGCAAGGCCTCCAAGGAGGCCGGTGTGCCGGTGCAGCTGCTGGAGCTCCTCCACCTGCGCGCCAGCCAGATCAACGGTGACGGCGCCAACGTCGACCGCCACCCCCGGCTCGCCAAGGCCGCCGGTGAGACCTCGGACGCGCGCCTGCTGGCGGTCGCCTCCTGGCGGAACACCCCCTACTTCACCGACGCCGAGCGTGCCGCCCTGGCCCTGACCGAGGCGGTCACCCTGATCGCCCACGAGACCGACCCGGTCTCGGACGAGATCTGGGACGAGGCCAAGAAGCACTTCAAGGACCAGGAGCTCGCGGCCATCCTGCTCTCGATCGCCACGGTCAACCTCTGGAACCGCCTGCACGTCGCCATCAAGCAGCAGGCGGACCCCAACGCCTGAGCCACCAGCTGACCAGCACCAGCTGACGGACGGACGGCCGACGGGCGGCCCGGTCACCACATCGGTGACCGGGCCGCCCGTCGTTCCATGGCGGCGGACATTGTGCTGTACCCCCTGATCCTCGCCAGGGATACCGTGCTGAATGCGACCACAGAACGGAGTTCAGATGCCTGAGCACGTCGGCACCCCGGTCCCTTTGACCTTCGGACAGCGTGTCCGGCGGGCGCGCGAGAGTGCTGGTCTCACACGGCCCGTCCTGGGGGGATTGGTCGGCCGATCATCGGAGTGGGTCAAGGCTCTTGAGGTGGGCCGCCTCCAGGTCCCCCGGCTACCACTCCTGCTCCACCTGGCCGATGCCCTCGGAGTCGAGGATCTGGCGGAGCTGACCGGCGATGAACTGCTGTCAGCAGCCACCTACAGCAAGGCCGCGCACGACGCATTGCCCGCGGTGAAGGCCGCGCTGACGACCTACCACTTTGCCGGCAACGAGGAGCCGGCGAGCGCTGATGAGCTGGCTGCCCGCGTACGGCAGCTGTGGCAGCTATGGCACGGAGTGGGCAATCACCGTACGAACGTCGCCACCCTGCTTCCGGGTCTGCTCATCGACTGCCAGTACGCCGCGCGCGCCTTGGAGGGTACGGACCGTCGCCGCGCATTGGTGGCGCTTGCCGAGACCTACCACTTGGCTCAGCTCTACCTTGCCTTCCAGCCTGCGCCAGAACTGGTGATGCTGACCGGCGACCGGTCGATGACGGCTGCCCAGGACGCTGACAACCCGCACGCCATCGCCGTTGCGGCCTGGTACATGAACCATGTGTTTCGAGACACCGGAGAGCGGCATGAGGCGCGTGTCGATCTCGCCATGAAGGCCGCCCACCTCCTTAGTCCGGAGCGCGGTCCAGATGACCTCGCACACTGGGGACTCCTGCATCTGGCAGCCGCCCTCTCCTACGCCAAGGTGGGCCGCCGCGGCGATGCCGAACGGTACTGGGACCGCGCCGACGAAGCCGCGCGCCGCCTCGGCGACGACTACACGCACCCATGGCTGATCTTCGGGCGTGGCATGGTCGACGCCTACGCGATCACCATGAACGCTGACCTCGTACGCTCCAGGGCGGCTGTCGACGTTGCCACGCACATCGACCTCGCGCCCATGCCTTCGGCGACGCGCCGCAGCTTTCACCTCATGGAGTCCGCACGCGCCTATCGCCTCCAAGGCGAGAATGTAGCCGTCGTGCACCTGCTGAAGAAGGCGTACGAGGCCTCACCTGAGACCGTGCGGTTCAACCTGTTCGCCCGCCCGACAGTGGCCGAACTCGCGACCGGCGACAACTCGATCATCCGAGAGGACGCGCGCCAACTGGCACAGCGGCTCGGTGTACCCGCCTGACAGGTACACCCTGTCCCTCTCCTCAAAGGGGGAGCGTCCATACCCCTCGTGGGGCGCTGCTGCTCCTAGCGTCGATGGCAACTCAGGACCCCGGCGACCGCTGACACGGCCCCGGGGCATGGCCAACGCTGACCAGGAGCGTCGACATGCACAACTTTCTCACGCGCTTACTCGTGTGGGTGACACAACCTCTCGCCCCTCTACGGCGGCAGCGGCGGGTGCTGTTGCTGGCGTTGCACGGAGTCGATATCAGGCCGCGAGTTCTCCACGGTGTGGGGGTGGCGCGGTGAGCGGTGGCGCGTCGTCGGCTCAGCGCGAGACAGCTCCCCGGATGACCCTGCACGTCTACTGTGCCACGCGCGACGGCATCGTGACTGAGGACCTGGGCACGGTGCACGTACGGGTGGGGGAGAACATCGACCCCGGCGGCCTGAGCATGGTGTTTCCGCCATGTCTGTGTCCGCGCTGCCGTGACCGGAACGCACCGGAGCGGGGCGCCTGACTGTCCGCCCCGCTGGACAGAGCGGCGGGCAGATGCGAACCAGGCCGCATAGACCCCCGACCCGGAGTGCCATAGGAAGGACGGACAGCGATCCGGGACGGGTGCACCACTCAGCTGAAGAGAGGAGTACGACGTGAGGCACATGCAGTTCCTCGCCGCCGCCGACGGCGGACAACACGGCGGAGGCGAAGGGGACGGAGGCGACGGACACCCTGGCCAGCCCTGGACGCCGCCCCCGCCGCCGCCCCCTGACGGTGAAATGCCGCCCGGCGATGGGACCCACCGCAAGTGACGCTCAGCATTGACCAGGACGGCCGCGCCGGTGACGAGCTGGCGCGGTCCCTCCTCGAGACCGGAGCCCTGACGCCTGAGTGGGCGGAGACGTTCAGGGCCGTACCGCGAACGCTGTTCCTGCCGGATCTCGTCTGGTCTCATGACATGGCCACCGGCCGCAGCGTGCCCGTCTCCCGGAACGACGACCCCGAAGCGTGGGAACGGGCCGCATACGCGAACGTCCCTCTCGTCACCCAGTACGACGACGGCCACCACACCGGCACAGAGCCGGGGACCGTGCCGACCAGTTCGGCGAGCATGCCGTCAGTCGTGGCGGCCATGCTGCGCGACCTGGAGGTATGCGACGGGATGCGGGTGCTTGAAGTCGGCACCGGCACGGGTTGGAACGCCGGACTCCTCGCCCACCGGTTGGGCAGCGGGAACGTGGTCAGCGTCGAGATCGACGCGGCGGTGACGGAGCGGGCCCGAGGCGCGTTGAAGCGCGCCGGACTCAGCCCCGAGATCGTCCACGGGGATGGCGGGGACGGCTGGCCGGAGGGGGCACCGTATGACCGCCTAGTCGTCACGGCGGGGGTGCGCGCCGTTCCGGCACGCTGGCTGGAGCAGACGCGGCCGGGCGGGATGATCCTCGCCCCCTGGGGCACCTACTACAGCGACCAGGACGCACTGATCCGGCTGACCGTGCGGAAGGACGGCAGCGCGTCGGGGACGTTCCTCCGCATGCTCGAATTCATGAAGTTGCGCGACCAGCGCTTGGACTGGAACCGGTTCCGGGAGCACGTGCCGGCGTTCCCCGGCGACGCCGAGGTGTCCCGTACATCGCTGGCTCTGACGGACCTCGGGGACCGCTACGAGCCCGCGCGGTTCGCGTTGGGGCTGCGCGTGACCGACTGCGCCCACGTCGTCAACCAGTCGGACGCGGAGACCGGGAAGGCGTGGTTCTTCGACCTGGCGAGCCGGTCATGGGCAGCCGCCGACTTCCGCAGTGGCGAGCCGGACGCCACGGTCTACCAGTCGGGACCGCGTCGGCTGTGGGACGAGGTAGAGGCGGCACACCGATGGTGGGTCAGCCGTGGCAGGCCGGATCCCACCCGGTTCGGTCTCACCGTCACACCGGAGGAGACGCGGGCTTGGCTGGACGATCCGGCAGACGCCTGGACCGTGTGAGAGTCAGGGGAGAGCCCCCGAAGCCATGCTCCGGGGGCTCTCCCCTGGTGTCTGACCGACCGGCCCACCCGGAATGAGGGCCGCACCGGGGACACACAGAGGCGTCAACGCCCTCAGAGCGGGTTGAGGCGGGCCTTGAGCAGGCAGAACTCGTTGCCCTCGGGGTCGGCGAGAACGTGCCACTGCTCCTCGCCGGTCTGGCCGATGTCGGCCGGGCGCGCCCCGAGCTTCAGGAGGCGTTCGAGCTCGGCGTCCTGATCGCGGTCGGTGGCGTTGACGTCGATGTGCAGCCGGGACTTCCCCGGCTCCGGCTCGTCCCTGCGGCTCAGGATGATCGTCGGCTGCGGGCCGCCGAAGCCTTCGCGTGGCCCGATCTCGATGCAGTCGTTCCCTTCGCGATCGAGCACGACGAAGTCCAGGACCTCGCACCAGAACCGCGCCAGCACCTCGGGGTCGCGGCAACCGAGCACGAGCTCACTGATACGACATGCCATGGACGGAACCTTCTCTCAGCGTGGGAACGGCCGGTCACCCGCGCGCGGAGCTCTCGGGCTCCCCGCGGCGGGAACATGATCGGGACCGTACCCGGCGAGGCGAGCTGGTGGGAAGGATTTTTGGGCCCCGCCTCGCCCGGCCGGGCCGCCGGGGGAGTCCCGGTGCCGCCGGGCACGTCCCGGCACCGGCCCGCGGGCCGCTGAGGCCACACCGTGGCGGGCCGACGGCGTCCAACGCTGGGTTCGTTCTATTGGCGGGTGTGTCCACGGCCCCTCAGTCGTGGACACACCCGCCGGCTCTCAGCCGCGCGCCGGGCCCCGGGCCGCCTCGACGAACGCCTCGAAGAGCGGGACGGTGTCGTCGCCCAGCTCGCCGTGTGATTGGAGACCGGCCAGGAACGGTGCCGAGGGGTCCTCCGCCTCCGCGCCCTCGATCACCCCGTCCGCCGCCCACGCGGTGGCCACCAGCCCGGCACCGAGCTTGTCGATCCCCTGGTGGTGGTGGCAGTACACGGTGGCGGACGAGCCCATCGCGCGGCCCAGCAGCGAATCGGGCTTGAGCTGGATCTCCCGCGCGTCGTAGCGGCCGGGCACGGTCGGCGAGTGCTCGGGCAGGTGCTGGTTGAGCGTGCCGCCCCGGGATATGGAGATCAGCTGCAGGCCCCGGCAGACGCCCAGCACCGGGATGCCGCGCCGCTCGGCCACCGCGAGCGCGGCCATCTCCGAGGTGTCGCGCGCCTCGAGCGGCGGGAAGGTGAACTTCTCCCGCTCCGCGCCGTACAGCTCCGGGTTGATGTCCGCGCCGCCGCTCATCAGCAGCGCGTCGGCCCTGGCCATCACCGACTCGACCGCCTCGGGAAGCGGCGGCAGCAGCACCGGGGCCCCGCCCACCTGCGCCACCCGCTCCATATACGTCCACGGCAACAGGGACGCCGACACATCGCCCCAGATGTTCCAGCCCACCGTCGCCGTGTCGGCGGTCACCACCACCACTGGTCGCGTCATCGCGCAGTCGTCCTTCCACGTCCGAATTCGCCGAATGCGCCGACGTCCTGGCGCCTGTTCAGCCGAGTGCTGCTGCAACTGGAAATACCGGCACGCGCTGACCTTCCGCCGGCCGTTCTCGGTTCACCATGTGCGGTTTTCCCTTCCCCGGGAACTTCCCGAGAACCGCATGAGAACTCACCAAGGACTCCCCAAGGACTCCCGAGGAATCCCGCGGACTCACCGAGAACCGCCGAGAACCGCCGAATTGCCGACCGGGCCGACGCCCCCAGCCGAGACTACCGCCGCCCCCGGCGACCACGGCGGTGTTCGAGTGCTGTCCATCCGCGGTTGAACGGGCACATGTCCTGGATACCGTCTTCTGCCAGGCGTTGATGGCGCCCGGGCCCGGGCCCTCCACCAGGTCACGACCGCTCCTTGAGGGCCGGCCGCGAAGCCCGGGGGACTATCGAACAGTCACCAGTTACCGGACAGTCACCGCCTGGGATTTCTACCACCAGGAATCCGCATCACTCATAGCCCGCCCGCACGCGCCGTCAGGCTGCTCGCTATGAAGACAAGAGGGGGGAATTCCCGTGGGAAACGACGTTTCGCCTGCTGCGCGGGCCGCGCGTAACGAGCGGATCGCCGAGCGGTCACGCGGCGAGAACTGGAAGAAGCCGCCGCGGCGTATCGAGTCATCGGAATGCATTACCTGCGACACCTGCCTGCGCAGCTGCCCGCCCGAGTTCGACGCCATATTCGACCGCGGACTCGACGTCGTCATCATCCCTGAACTGTGCTCGGGCTGCCCGGCCTGCGTGCTGGAGTGCCCCGTCGACTGCATCTACGTCGACGAGGAGTGGACCCCGACCGACAACGACATGTGGAACCACATCGAGCTGACCGCCAAGGACGCCTCATGACCGCGCCCACCGAGCGTGACGGCACCTCCCGCCGGGCCACCAACGCCAAGAAGCGGATCAGCCGCCGGCCCAGCCGGCTCGGCATCCCCGCGGGAACGACCCCCAAGCCGGACCGGGTCCGCGAGGAGGGCGCCGGCTTCCCCGGACTCCTCAAGCGCGCCTGGCGCACGGCCGTCCAGGCCCCGGACCTGCGCGGCACCGTGGAGACGCTGCTGACCCTGGACGGCCACGTCCCCGCCGACGTCCAGCTGCGGGCCCTGAGCGTCGCCGACGAGGCCGCGCTCACCGTGCTGACCGGCCTGACCTGGCACCAGAACGCCGCCACCGGCGAGCCGGGCCCGGCCGACCACGACCAGGCCACCGCCGCTGCCCCGGCGACCGCCGCCGTCCCCGCTACCGCTCCGGCCACCGCCCAGGAGCCCGCGTTCCTCGGCGAGCTGGGCCTGGCCACCAACGGCCGGATCGTGCTGCGCGTTCCCTCCCAGGACCCGCTGAGCAAGCGGGAGAAGCTGGTCGAGGGCGTCATCCGGGTGCCGTGGACGGCCCGGCAGCTGCGCGACTACCAGGCCGAGGTCAGCCGGGCGACCGCCCGGCTCGCGGAGTCCACCGCCGACTGCCGCCAGTGGCTTGCAGCCGCCGGTGCCGAGGGCCGCGACGCGATGCTGGCGCAGCTGAGGGAGATGGCGCTGCGCACCGCCCCCTTCGTCCTGTACCAGGAGGGCAAGCAGTACACCAACTTCCGCGACCAGAACACCGTGACCGGCAAGACCCTGTGGCCCGGCCACCCCGACTGCGCGCTCTCCAGCCTCCAGGGCCTGCCCCTGGAGCTGTGGTCCGACCACGACGTCGTCATGACCGTCTGCCTCACCCTCCTGGTGCGCTCCGCCGGATACGGCCGCATCGAGGAGGCCAACGGCACCCAGCTGACCGTCGACCACATCGGCCACCTGCTGGAGGGCATCCGGCGCAACTACAACGGCGCGCTGGGCGAGGAGAAGGTCCCGCCGGCCGCCTCCGACCGGGTCCAGGCCCTGGACGACCTCGCCCGGGCGCTCGGCGCGGCCCGCCCCGAAGTCCGCAAGCACGCCCAGCTCTACCGCGAGATCCACGGCGCCCTGATGCACAAGGAGGAGCGCGTCGCGGGCCCGCTCGGCCACGCCGCCAAGCGCCGCGAGGACGCGCTGACCGCCCGGCTGCGGGAGCGGCTGCCCATCGAGGGCGCCGGACTCGACGAGCTCGGCCTGGACATCGCGGCCGCACCGGCCTGGCTGGCCCAGCCGCACGGCGACTTCGGCACCGGACTGGAAGCCCTGGTCTACGAGACGGTGGCCGCCGCCAGCGAGGCGTTCGACGCCGACTTCGCCATGAGCCGCGGCATGCGCTCCCTGCCCCAGCTGATCAGCGCGCTGCGCGCCGAGGACTGGAAGCAGATCACCGAGTGGGACATCACCCGCTTCTTCTGCTGCGTGGTGCCGCTGCCCCAGGCCCGCCGCTTCTTCGCCGACTCCACCGCCCAGCTCGCCGACACCGCCTGGGCGATGTCCTCGCGGATGCAGTACAACTCCTGGCACTTCATCGCCGGCAACATCCCCAAGGTGCCCGTCGTGGAGGCGCGCGACCACTTCGTGCCGCCGCAGATCCCCGACATCGCCTACTACTCCGACCAGCACCACCACGGCCACGTCGCCAACCGGGTGCGCTTCTCCATACGCAGCCCGCAGCCCGTCGACGTCCTCGGCCGCCCCTTCAACGGCTTCATGGACCTGCGGCTGCTGCGCTGCGAGGGCCCGGCCTTCGACGAGCAGGACATGCTCGCCGCCCACCGCACCTCGGCCTTCATCGCCCGGGCGACGAGCCTGGCGGCCACCATGGCCGCCGACGGCCAGGACATCGAGATCACCTCCTTCGACTCGCCCTGGCACTGGGCCACCATCACCGGCACCCCGGCCTCCACGCCCGCCCGCTGACCCCACCCACCCCCCGACCCAGCCCGCCATGCCCGCGAGGAGAGCCCGTTGACCGCTGCCGGCATCCACGAGACGAAGGAGCTCCTCGGACGGGGGGAGATCTCCGCCGTCGAACACCTCCAGTCGGTCCTGACCGCCATCGCCAAGACCGACACCGAGCTGGGGGCGTTCGTCACCGTCGCGGGCGAGACGGCCCTGAAGGCCGCCGAGGCGGCCGACGCCCGCATCCGCCGGCTCGGCCCGGCGGCCTGGGACGACCAGCCCCTGCTGGGCGTCACCGTCTCGGTCAAGGACCTCCTGCAGACCCGCGACCTGCCCACCACCCGCGGCTCCCTGCTCACCAACGACCGCCCCCAGGTCGACGCCCCCGCCGTGGCCCGGCTGCGCGAGGCCGGCGCCGTCATCGTCGGCAAGACGACCACCTCCGAATACGGGTGGAGCGCCAGCACCGTCAGCCGGGTCGCACCCCCCACGCGCAACCCCTGGAACCGGTCCCTGTCGGCCGGCGGCTCCAGCGGAGGAGCCGCCGCCGCGGTGGCCGCCGGCCTGTGCTCCGGGTCGCTGGGCACCGACGGCTCCGGCTCCATCCGCATCCCGGCCGCCTTCTGCGGCGTCGTCGGCTACAAGCCGTCCTACGGCCGGGTGCCCTACTTCCCCACCGGCGCCGACCGGCTGGCCCACCAGGGCCCCATCGCCCGCAACGTCGCCGACGCCGCCGAACTCGCCGCCGTGATCGCCGGCCCGCACCCCAACGACCCCGACTCCGGACTGGGCTCGCTGGACGCCCCCCGCGAGCCGAGGTCGCTGCGGATCGGCTGGATCGAGTACGAGGGCACCTCGCCCGAGGTGCGCCGCGTCACCGAGGAGATGTGGCCCCACCTGACCGGACAGGGCCACCGCATCGAGCGCGTCGAGGTGCCCTGCCGCGACCTGTACCCGGCCCTGGTCGACATCCTCGCCGCCACCGAAGCGGCCGGCACCTCGCCGGAGGACGAGGAGTGGTGCGACCCCGGCCGCCTGGAGATCGTCCGGTACGGGCGCACCCTCAGCGGCGCCACCGTCATGCGCGCCGAGGAGGTGCGGCAGGGACTGCGGACCACACTGCGCTCGGTGATGGGCCGCTTCGACCTCCTGGCCATGGCCACCGTCCCCATCGAGCCCTTCGACGCCCACGCGATCGGTCCCGACTGGGCGGCCGACCCCCGCGACCTGCAGTGGCTGGCCTGGGCACCGGCCTCCTACCCCTTCAACCTGACCGGCCAGCCCGCGCTCTCCCTGCCGGCCGGACTCACCCGCTCCGGGCTCCCGGTGGGACTCCAGCTGGTGGGTCCCTTCGGAGCCGACGACCTGGTCCTCGCCACCGCTCGCCGCACCGAGCTCGAGCGCGGCCCACTGCCGTCAGCACCGGGCCCAGTCACCGAAAGGAAGCTCTGACCCATGTACTCCCGGTCGTGGTCCCCCCTGTACGCCGAAGGCAGCGTCGGGCGTCCCTCGTTCGTCACCGAACTCGGCCTGTGGACCGAGGAGCAGACCGCCGCGGCCGAGCGGATCGAAGCCGCCCTCGGCGAGGTCGACCTGGTCCGCCTGGCCTTCTGCGACCCGCACGGGCTGGCCCGCTCCAAGACGCTGACCGTGGACGCCTTCCGCACGGTGCTGCGCAACGGCATGAACTTCAGCCCCGGGCCGTTCATTTTCGACACCGGGCACGCGGTCGCCGTCGACTTCACCGACGACCCCGGCGTCGGCGTCGACGAGATCGCCGGCGCCGGCAACTTCGTGCTCGTCCCCGACCCGCTGACCTTCCAGCTGCTGCCCGGCACCGAGCCGCGCACCGCGTGGATCCTGGGGGACGAGTACCTGCGCGACGGCACCCCGCACCCGCTGTCCACCCGAAACGTGCTGCGCCAGGTCACCGCCCGGTACGCGGCCAAGGGCCTCACCCCCGTCCTCGGCCTCGAAGTCGAGTGGTACCTCACCCGCCGCCTGGAGGGCCCCGCCGGAAACGCCGGCAACGGCTTCGGCCGGCAGGGCGCCGCGCCGCGCGTGGCGGCGATGAACGCCGGCTACCAGTTCAACCTGGACACCCTCTTCGACTCGGTCGCGCACATCGCGGGCCCGCTGGCCATGCAGCTGATCCAGCTCGGCCTGCCGGTGCGGTCCATGGAGCACGAGTCGGGGCCCGGGCAGATCGAGACCACCTTCAGCCCCATGGGCGCCCTGGACACCGCCGACGCGATGCTGCTCTTCCGCACCGTCACCAAGCAGGCGTGCGCCCGGCGTGGCTACCACGCCTCGTTCATGTCGCTGCCCCGCGTCGACAGCTTCGACCCCAGCGGCTGGCACCTCAACCAGTCCGTCAAGGACGACAAGACCGGCCGCAACCTCTTCTCCGGCGAAGGCATGTCAGCGGGCATGTCGCCCGAGGCCAAGGCGTACGCCGACGGACTGCTCGCCCGGGCCCGCGACTTCTGCCTGCTGTCCGTACCCACCGTCAACGGCTACCGGCGCCTGGGCTCGGAACACTCCCTGTCGCCCACCCGCATCGGCTGGAGCTTCGAGGACCGCACCGCGATGCTCCGGATCGTCGGCGGCGGCTCCTCCGCGCACATCGAGAACCGCACCGGCGAGCCCTGCGCCAACCCCTACCTCAACATCGCCGCGCAGCTGTTCGCCGGCCTCGACGGGCTCAGCGGCGCCCCCGAGCCGGCCCCGGCCGCCACCGGCGACGTCCGTCCGGACCAGGCCCCGCCCGAGACCCTGCCGCAGAGCCTCGGCGAAGCGCTCGACGCCTTCCGCGGCGGCCGGGCCCCCGAGCTGCTCGGCCGGCCGCTCGCCACCTGCCTGACCAAGCTCAAGGAGAGCGAGCTGGCCCGCTTCCAGGCGTGGTGCGAGGCCGAGCAGCCCGCCGAAGGCGAGGTCACCGAGTGGGAGCAGCGCGAGTACTTCGAGACCTTCTGAACACCGACGGGACCACCGGGACCACGGGGACCACCGGAACCGCCGGCGCCACTGAAAACGCCGGGACCACCTGAACACCGACGGGACCACACGACCACTTAGGGGTACAGGCCGACATGATTCCTCGCTACACGCTGCCCGAGATGGCGGACATCTGGTCGGACCAGGCCCGCTACGCCACCTGGGTCCGGGTCGAGATCCTCGCCTCCGAAGCACAGGTGCGCCTCGGGCGCGTGCCGGAAGACGCGGTCGCGGACATGCGGCGCGCCAAGGTGCCGCTCGCCACCCGGGTCGCCGAGATCGAGAAGGAACGCGACCACGAGGTGCTCTCCTTCCTCGCCGCGTACTGCGAGGACATCCCGGACGAGTCCGCCCGCTGGGTCCACCTCGGCATGACCAGCTACGACCTGGTCGACACCTCGCTGGGCTACAACCTGGCCCGCGCCACCGACCTGGTGACCGCGGCCGCCAAGCGGCTGCGCGGCGTCCTGGTGGACCGGGCCGTCGAGCACTGGGACACCGTCTGCGTGGGCCGCACCCACGGCGTGCACGCCGAACCCACCACCTTCGGCCACAAGCTCGCCGGCTACGCCTTCGCCGTCGACCGCTCCATCAAGCGGCTCGCCGCGGCACGCGAGGCCGTCGCGGTGGGCACCATCTCCGGCTCGGTCGGCACCTACGCGCTCATCGACCCCTACGTCGAGACCCATGTCTGCGCCGAACTGGGTCTGGGCGTCGAACCCTCCCCCAGCCAGGTCGTCTCCCGCGACCGCCACGCCCAACTCGTCCAGGCCCTGGCGACGCTCGGCGCCGGCGTCGAGCAGATCGCCCTGGAGCTGCGGCTGCTGCAGCGCACCGAGGTACGCGAGGTGGAGGAGCGGCGCAGCAGCGCCTACCAGGGCTCCAGCGCCATGCCGCACAAGCGCAACCCGACGACCAGCGAGCGGCTGTGCGGACTGGCCCGGCTGCTGCGCGGCTACGCCACCACCGCGCTGGAGGACGTGGCGCTGTGGCACGAGCGGGACCTGGCCCACCAGTCCGTGGAGCGCGTGATCCTCCCCGACAGCCTCTCCGTCGCCCACTTCCAGGCGACCATGGCGGCCGATCTGGTGGAGTCGCTCGCGGTCTTCCCCGACCGCATGCGGGCCAATATCGAGCAGACCGACGGCCTGATCTACAGCTCCTCCGTCCTCGCCGACCTGCTCAGCGACGGCATGGAGCGGGAGAAGGCGTACCGCTCGGTCCAGGCTGCCGCTAACCGGACCATAGCGACCGGTGAGAATTTCGGTGCCGCCCTGGCCAAGGAGGGCGTCGACCTGGGCCCGCTCCGGCCGGAGCGTTTCCTGGTCAACCATGATGCGATTCGCAGCCGATTGGAGAACCTTCGTGAGCTGGAAGATTGAGCGCGTGCAGGGTGCCGACCTCGACCTGGACGAGGTCCTGGAGGTCTACCGGACCTCGGGGCTGGGCGAGCGCCGCCCCATCGAGGACACCGAGCGGTTCCGCGCCATGGTGCGCAACGCCAACCTCGTGGTCACCTGCCGCATCGAGGGCAAGCTCGTGGGCATCGCGCGCAGCGTCTCCGACTTCTCCTACGTCACCTACCTGTCGGACATCGCGGTCGCCGGCGAGCACCAGCGCGGCGGCATCGGCCGCGCGCTGATCGAGGCGACGCAGGCCGAGGCCCCCGGGGTGAAGATCGTGCTGCTGTCCGCGCCCGCCGCCACCGCGTACTACCCGCACATCGGCTTCACCCAGCACAACTCCGCCTGGGTCCTCAACCCGTAAGGAGCGAAGGAGCGGACGAACGGCCCTTCCCGCCGCCCGATGTCAACCTCGACCACACCCGGCAGACGAGCAGGACCACACACCGTACGGGGGAGGCATGAATCAGTTTTCGCCAGAGGCACTGCTGGATCCTCACATACCCGCCCACAGCAACTTCACGGGTCCGCGGCTACTTGAGGAGAGCATGGCCGCGGGGCTGTCCCTGGCGCCGCGGCGGGCGCCCGGACTCGCCGGGGGCCAGCGGATCCTCGTGGTCGACAGCGACGTCGACGGCGCGGAGTCGCTGGCCTGCCGGCTGCGCCGGCACGGCCACGAGGCCATCGGGGTGAAGCGGGGCAGCGCGGCCCTGCAGGCGTACGAGGACGTCGACCTGGTCCTGCTCGACCTGGAACTGCCCGATCTGGACGGCCTGGAGGTGTGCCGGGCGATCCGTGCGGAGAGCCGGGTCCCGGTGATCATCGTCACCGCCCGGGGCTCCGAGCTCGACTGCGTCCTCGGCCTCCAGGCCGGCGCGGACGACTACGTGGTCAAGCCCTACGGGTTCCGCGAGCTGATGGCCCGTATCGAGGCGATCATGCGGCGGGCCCGCTGGCAGCCGTCCGCGGCCCGGGAGATCCAGCACGGGCGGCTGCGGATCGACGTGAACTCCCGCGAGGTCACGCTGGACGGGCGCGGGGTCGTGCTGACCCGCAAGGAGTTCGACCTGCTGTGCCTGCTCGCCTCCCACCCGGACACGGTGATACCGCGCAAGCGGCTGCTGCAGCAGGTGTGGGGGGACTCCTGGTCCCGCCGCACCGTCGACACCCACGTCAGCAGTCTGCGCGGGAAGCTGGGCGACAGCGGCTGGGTCATCACCGTCCGCGGCGTCGGCTTCAAGCTCGGGAGCCCATGACCGGCCGGGGGAGCGGACCGGCCCGGGACAGCCACCGCTGCCCCGGGCCGGTCACCCGCACCTTCCGCGCGCCCTCACCCCGCGCGCCGTCACCTCGGACGGCCTCAGCGGGCACGGCCTCGCCGGCCAAGGCGGCCTCATCCGTCTCATCAAGCGCGATCTCACCAGGCCCGGCCCAGCAGCGCGTCACGCTCCCGCAGCTCATCACCGAACAGCCGCCACAGCTCGGCGTACCCGTGCATCAGCTCCGACATCTGCCCCTTGCAGTGCGGCGGCATGTTCGCCACGATCCGCTCCCGGTCCCGGGCCACCAGCGCACAGGCGTCCAGCATCCGCAGCACGTTGCGCCCCATCTCGTTCAGCCGCAGCGACGGGTCCCGGCGCAGCGAGTCGAAGATCATCAGCAGCTCGTCGGGCGACTTGGGCTCCTGGACCCGGGCCTCCGCGTCCCGCTCGACCGCCGCCCGCTGCCTGCCCCGCTCCGCCGCGCTCAGCCCCCGCTGCCGGGGCGGAACCGGGTCATCGCCCCGCAGCACCCGGTCGCGCACATCCGCCACCGTGGCCGGCGAGATGCCCGCCTTCTTGGCGATGGCCCGCAGCGACGCCTTGGGATCGTCCTTCAGCAGCCGGCTCGCCAGCTCCCGGCCGTGCGCCGAGTTCAGCGGCCGCGCCCGGCCGTCCAGACCCACCCGGCGATCGCACTGGAGCATCCCCACGGTCGCCCGCAGCCGGATCTCCGACACCTTCTTCGCCGACAGCCCGGCGATGGCGGCCACCGCCCGGTCCGACCAGTGCGGCCGGGTCGCGAAGATGCGCTCCGCGGCGGCCGTGCGGTCCTCCAGCGACAGCGGACGCCCGTGGGCGACGTTCATCGCCACCGACAGCAGGGCCGCGTCCTCCTCCTCGCCGTCGAAGAACCGCACCGCGATGTGCTCCTCGCCGCGCAGCCGGGCGGCGCGCAGCCGGTGGACGCCGTCGACCACCGCCATCGTCCCCCGGTGCACCAGGATCGGCGGCAGATCACCCTCCAACTCGGCGAGCGCCAGCGCGTATTCCCGGTCCTCACCGGCCACCCGAGGGGTATAGGAGACCAGCAGATCACTCAGCGGAACCAACTCGACAGGGGCATCGAGAAGCGCCTTGTCGCGCAGTGCGAGCAAGGAGTCCGAAGTGCTGCCTTCGTGCACTCGCCCCACCTGATTGGCCATCACCATGACTCCTCGTTCACACGATCGGATTGCGACGACATCCCTCACGACAAGCGGGACGACAAACCGTTGCGAAAACACCTCGCCGGCGAATGCGCTCCGCACTGAATGACGTACTGGATTAAGCCTTCACGGCCGCACACAAGAACGGGGCCAACAAAACCGCCAAGAGCCTGTCAGCACCGGCTGACGCCTCGCTGACGAGCACCTGATATGCCCCCTCACCTGCTGCGACGTGGCCCCGGCGAGCGGCGGCACAGCGGCGTTCGAGTGATCCTCCGGTGCGCCGCAGGTAGCGTCACATGCTGCCGATCACGGTCCGGCGGGCGGCCATCCGGGCCATTGAGCATGCCCTACCCCACACCGCATGATGCACCACGTCACACCGGGAGAAACCCATGACCGAAACACCGCAGAGCCCCGGCGCCCGCATGTACGAGGAGTTTCTCGCGGTGCACACGGTGCTGCGCCGCGGCACGGAACTGGTCGTGAACGCATTCGACCGCCTCGCCGAAGGTGACCGGACCGACGTGAAAACCCTCGTCGAAAGCGCCCGCTGGCTCATCGACTTCACCCACTGGCACCACGAGAGCGAAGACGCCCTCTTCTGGCCCGTACTGCTCGGCTTCCACCCCGAAGTGGCAGCCGACTTCGACACCCTCGCAAAGGAACACGAAGCCCTCGACCAGGAGCTGAACGCCCTGACCCGGGTGGTCGACCAGCTCGCCGTCATCGCCGAGACCGGCGATCCGGCAGCCCCCACCCTCCGCCCCACCGCCCGGGACGGCGCCGCCGCCGCCCGGCAGATGCGCTCCACGCTCACCAGCCACCTCGACGGCGAGGAACCGGTCGTCCAGGACCTCTTCCCCAGCGTCCCCGGCACCGAGATAGACCGGCTGCGCACCGCCATCCTCGCCGGCGGCCCCCGCTACGGCACCCATCTGCTGCTCGGCCTGCTGGAGGACCCCGAGCCGGGCCGGGGCTGCGCCCTGCTGGCCGAGAACTTCCCCCCGGCCTTCCGCCAGATGGGGCCGCAGTTCCTCCAGCAGTACCAGGAGACCAAGGAAGCCCTCCGTCTCATCCCCGCGTGAGATCACCGTCACTCAGAGCGAAACCCCTCAGGTCCCGGCCGCTGCTTGTCACATCGGCCGGGGCCCGTCCGTCAGGGAAGTGACAGAACGCGAGCAAAGGATGTGACCGATGGACGAGCGCGACTGGCTGGCCGAGCGGTTCGAGGAGAACCGCGGCCACCTGCGAGCGGTGGCATACCGAATGCTCGGCTCGCTGACCGAGGCGGAGGACGCGGTCCAGGAATCCTGGCTGCGGATGAGCCGCTCCGACACCAGCGACATCGAGAACCTCGCCGGCTGGCTGACCACCATCGTCGGCCGGGTGTGCCTGGACATGCTGCGCTCCCGCAGGTCCCGCCGCGAGGAGCCGCTGGACACCTCCCCGTCGGAGCCGATGGTCAGCAGCCAGGACGGCAGCGACCCCGAGCACCAGGCGCTGCTGGCCGACTCCGTCGGCCTCGCGCTCCTCGTCGTCCTGGAGACGCTCGACCCCGCGGAGCGGCTCGCCTTCGTCCTGCACGACATGTTCGCGGTGCCGTTCGACGAGATCGCCCCCATCGTGGAGCGCACCCCGGCCGCGGCCCGGCAGCTCGCCAGCCGCGCCCGCCGCCGGGTCCAGGGCGGCCAGCCGGTCGCCAACCCCGACGCGGCCCGCCGGCGCGAGGTCGTCGAGGCGTTCCTGGCCGCCGCGCGCGGCGGCGACTTCGACGCCCTCGTCGCCGTCCTCGACCCGGACGTGGTCGCCAGGTCCGACGACCCGACCGGCCGCGGGATCTCGCTGGTCCGCGGTGCCGCGGCGGTGGCCAAGGGCGCCCTCACCTACGCGAAGTTCGCCCAGGCCGCACAGCCGGCGCTCATCAACGGCACACCGGGAGTCGTCGCGGCCCACGGCGGGGAGCGCTTCCGCGTCATGACCTTCGAGATCCTGCGCGGAAAGATCGTCGAGATCGAGGCGATCACCGACACGGAGCGCCTGAGCCGGCTCGAGATCGCCGTCCTCGCCGACTGACGGCCGCGCCGGCCGGCCCGGGGCGGCCACCACCCCAGCCGGCCGGCCACCGCAGCACCCCGCCCGACCCGCACCGCACGACAAGCCGACACCGCAAAGCACCGCGCAACCCGCACCGGGATCCACCCGCATCAGGCAAGGCAGCATCCGCACCACCCAGACCGCACCGTCCCCCGACAGGTCCCTTCGGTGCGGGCCCGGGCGCCCGGAGCGCCACGGGCACGCGCCGGCCCCGGCCCAGACCGGGGCCGCAGAACTCCCCTCCGTGAAGCCGCTCACCAGGGAGTGCCCCCGCCATGACCATCACCGTCCTGCTCGCCGACCACGACCCGGACCAGCGCACCGCCTACGCGACCCTGCTCGACGCAGAACCGGACATCGAAACCATCGCCGAGTGCGACGACGGCGCCGCCGCCGTCCGCCTCACCTCCCGTCTCCGCCCGGACATCGTCCTGCTCGACGTGCAACTGCCCGGCATGAGCGGCATCGAGGCCACCCGGCGCATCACCTCCGACCCCGGCCTCGCCGCGGTGCGCGTCGTCGCGCTCGCCGAGCGGGCCGCGGACTCCCATGTCTTCGGGGCGCTGAGCGCCGGCGCCCGCGGCTTCGTCCTCAAGGACGCCGACCCCGGCGAACTGCTGCGCGCGGTACGGGCGGCGGCCGACGGCCAGGCCCTGCTCTCGTCGCGCATCGTGCGGCGGGTGATCGACGCCTGCCTGGTCCGCCCCTGCATCCGCCCGCCGGCCCCCGGGCTCGACGGCCTCACCCGGCGCGAGCGCGAGGTGCTGACCCTCATCGGCACCGGCCTGTCCAACCAGGAGATCGCCAGCAAGCTCGTCGTCTCCTGCACCACCGCCAAGACCCACGCCAGCCGCACCATGGCCAAGCTCGGCGCCCGCAACCGCACCGAACTCGTCGCCATCGCCTACGAGAGCGGCCTGGTCACCCGCCGCTCAGCACTCCCACACTGACCGCACTGGCCGCCCCGACCCCGGCTCACCCCTGGCTCACCCCGGCTCACCCCCGCGACCGCCACCTGTGGTGCCGGTCCCGGCGGAGCCGGTGCCTGGCCGCGCACTGGTAGCACAGCCAGCCCTCGCCGACCGGCGCCGTGCTCCCGTTCCGGCACCCCTTCGCGGCGCACCCGGTCCGCCGCGGCCCGAGCACCGCCTCGACCAGCAGCGGGTGGTCCCCCGGCCGCTCCGGCAGCAGGTCCTCCGGCCGCTCGTAGGCGACGAACTCGCCATGCCGGACCGGGTCGAAGCCCTGCCACTCGGTGGCCACCGCGTCCGGCGTCGATACCGGCCAGTGGGCAGGGCACCGCTGCCTGATCCACCGCCGCAGACTCTGGTACGGCAGCAGGGCCAGCTCCCACACCCACATCAGCTGTCCGGCCCACAGCACCCGCTGCCCCGCCCGCCCGCCGCCGGCCGGGATCTCCACCTGCGCCCAGCCACCGTCCTCGTGGGCCGCGTCCAGCACCGCGTTCGGACACCGGCCCTCCGCCGCGCCGCACCGGGCCACACACCGCACCGAGTCGACCGTGCCCGGCGCGAGCCAGAGCCCGGTGGCGAGCCGCACCACATGCCGCACCCCGTCACTGTCGACGGTCCGCTGCTCCTCGACGTCCCCCTCGTCCCGGGCCGGCACCGCGGCGGGCACGAAGGTCCCTTCCTCGGTCCACTTCCGGGTCCGCACCGCCATCACCCTGCGCAGGCTCTCCAGCTCGCGGTCCCCGTCGTCGTGCGGAACCGCCGGGCACACGGCCGGATGCGGCAGCCAGCACTCGGCCATCCGGGCGTCACCGTGGTACGCCACGCCGTTGCTGACGGTCCACCGGAACCGCTGCGGAATCCGCGCCGACGGCACCCGCGCGGGGAGCATCGGGATGCGGCCCCCGTCGTACCGGTCGAAGTACTCCATGCGGTGCCCGCAGTACAGACACCGGTCCTGGGCCTGCGACCGCAGCATCCCCGAGGCGCTCGACCCCCACAGCCGCATGGTGCGCGGCGCATAGGACGACCGGCCGCCGTCCCCACCGAATCTGCCGCTCGCTGCACCCATAAATAGCTATGTATGAGTTCCCTGGCTCCAGCACACTGCATTCCACAGTCAAGTCACCCGGTTGGCTTAACAAGATTTTTCGAGTACGAATACGAATTTCGAACGCCAGGGCGGAGCATTTTTCGGCCGAACACCCTTACCGAGGCGTTTTTCCGCATGGTCAGGGCAGGGATGGGACCCGTTCGGGTAAACGGACCGTCCGTGCTGTTTCAGGCACCGCATGCCGAAAAAAGGGGAGTCGCACGTGACATCTTCGACGAGCGCCACCGGGGAAGCACCCGGCGAACCCGCCCACGGAAACCAGGTGCCGGCAGCCGACGGCCGGCTGCGCCCCGGCTTCACACGGCTGCCGTCACTCACCGGACTCCGGGTACCCGCCGCCATCCTGGTCTTCCTCAGCCACGTCGGACTGCCCTTCCCCAACCTCCGCCTGCTCAAGGACGACGAGCTGGCGCTGGACTTCTACGACGTCACCAAGAACGGCGGCCAGCTCGCGCTCACCTTCTTCTTCGTCCTCAGCGGATTCATCCTGACCTGGTCCGCACGCCGCCAGGACACCGTCACCGCCTTCTGGCGCCGACGCTTCGTCAAGATCTATCCGAATTACGTGATCGCCTGGGCAGCGGCAATGCTGCTGTTCGCCTCCGCGTTCACACCCACCCGGACCGCGGTGGCCAATCTCCTGATGGTCCACGTGTGGATTCCGGAATTCGACGTCTACGGCAGCGTCAACCAGCCCAGCTGGTCACTCGCCTGCGAGCTCTTCTTCTACGCCTCGTTCCCGTTCCTGCACATGCTCTTCCTCCGCATCAAACCCGAGCACCTGAAGTACTGGATCAGCGGGCTCATCGCGGTGATCATGGCGACACCGGCCTTCACCTACGCGGTGCTGAGCGACACCCCCGCCATGCCGGGCAGCGGCGGACTCGACGCCAAGGCGTCGATCGTCCAGTACTGGTTCTCCTACGCCTTCCCCCCGGTGCGCATCCTGGACTTCGCCCTCGGCATGCTGCTGGCGCACGCGGTGCTGCGCGGCCGCTGGTGGAACATCGGCCTGATCTGGTCCGGCGCCCTGCTGGCCGGCAGCTATGTGCTCGCCTTCTACGTGCCGTTCCTCTACCAGCAGCGCTCCACGACGATCATCCCCATCGCCTTCCTGGTCGCCGCCGCCGCGACCGCCGACGCGGAGAACCGCTTCACCCTCTTCCGCGGCCGCACCATGGTCCGGCTCGGCGAGCTCACCTTCGCCTTCTACCTCATCCACTTCGTCGTCCTGGTCTACGTGCGCAAGAAGCTCGGCACCGGCCTGTACTCCACGCCCCAGTCCATCGGCCTGATGGTCATGGAGTTCGCGATCAGCGGGCTCATCGCCTGGGCCATGTACACCCTCGTCGAGCGCCCGATCACCCGCCGGTGGTCCACCTCCCGACGCGCCCGGCGGTCCCCTGCCGACGCGTCCGCCACGGCCGAGCCGGCGGCGACCCCGGTTCAGTGACCCCGGGATTCAGTGACCCCGGGATTCAGTGACCCCGGTTCACTGACGCCATTCCCCAGGCGGTCGAAGGTCACAGCGGCAGCGTTATACCGAGCTCCTGCATGGCCGAGGAGGGCGGGCCGCCCTCGGAACGCTCGGTCTTACGGCCCTTGCTGCGCGGGCTGAGCGTACGCGGGTCGACGGCCTCGGCGGGCGCCCCCGTGGCGTACAGGCCGTCAGGGGCGGTGTCGCGGTCGTGTGGCAGCAGCCAGAACACGCGGCGGCGGAAGGTCCCGGAGGACCGGGACGGCTTGGCCTTGGCGCCCAGCACGGCGTAGCCGACCAGCCGGCCGTCCCGGTGGTAGGCGGGCTTGCCACGACGGGCGGACAGCCGGTCGAGGCTCTGCCGGACGTAGTCGAGCCCGCTGATGTCCTCGAGCCAGACGAGCTCGATCTCGTCCTTGAGCTCGTCGTCGGTGATGAGGGAGCTCATGCTGTCTCCTCGTCGGCGAGCAGTCCGATGCCCGGGTAGTACTTCCGCGAATTGGACAGGATCATCTCCTTCGGTGATGCCAGTCCGACCAGTTCGCGGGCCCGCACGGCGAAGGCGCGGGACGTGATGGCAGGTGCCCCCTCATGCTGGCACCAGGTCCGGTAGGCGGCGTAGAGGCGGGACTGCTCGGCGCGGTGGTCCGCGCGCAGCGAGCAGCACTCCTCGAAGAACCGCCCGGTGTGGTCCTCGGTCTCGGCGTAGGCGCTGGTGGCGATGCGGACGCGCTCGGGCCCGGCCAGATCCCGCTCACCGCCGAGATACCGGCGGGCGCCGTCCACGAGCCAGTTGAGGATGCCGGGGCCCTCCTCCGTGACCAGGATGTCCGCCAGATTGTCGATCTTGCGGTCGTCGGAGACCACCCGCTCGAAGGGGATCAGCCGCATACGGCGCCAGAAGGCGAAGCCGCCGGTGCCCACCTCGGGACGGTGATTGCCCAGCAGCCAGAGCTTGTGCGTCGGCTCGAAGCTGAAGAAGTCCTGGCGCATCCGGCGGGCCTTGATACGGTCGCCGCCGGTCAGCAGCTTCACCCGGGCCTCGTCGAACTTGTCACCCGGCTTCACCTCGGAGCAGACGATGACCCGGCGGCCGTGCAGCTCGGCCAGGTCGGTGGGGTGCCCCTCGTACGGCCGCGCCATCAGGAAGCCGGGCGGGGCCGCGTCCGCGTAGTCACCCAGCAGCTTCATCAGCACGTCCAGCAGGACGGACTTGCCGTTCTTGCCCGAGCCGAAGAGGAACGGCAGGACCTGCCCGCCCACATCACCGGTCAGCGAGTAGCCCAGCAGCAGATGGAGGAAGGCGATCATCTCCGCGCCTTCCGCGTCGTCCCCGAAGGTGTCGGCGAGGAAGCGGTTCCAGCGCGGGGTCGGCATGGGCTGCGGGCCGGTGCAGGTCGACCGCGAGTGGAAGTCCTTGTTCGGATCCGGGGCGCGCATCAGGCCGGTGCGCAGATCCACGATCCCGGCAGGCGTGCACAGCGCGTACGGGTCCGCGTCCAGCAGCGAGGCGTTCAGCACCATCCCCGGAGCCGACTTCGCCTGCGCGAGCATCGCGTTCATACCCGAGGTGCTCAGCGCCCGGCGGCGGTGCTTCTGCAGGGCCTGGCCGGAGTGGATCCCGCGCGGGTCGCTGGCGGCGATGTTCTCCGCCAGATCCCCGGCCGCCCACAGGACGGTGTCCTCCTCGTCGATCTGCCAGCGCGTGCTGTCCCACCGGTACCAGCCAAGGCCCGGCACATGCCGGTAGTCGTTGGCGTACAGCCTCACGAACAGCTTCGCGTTGCCGCGATCGGTGAGGGTGTCCGGCATCAACCCGGCCGCGGTGGCGTGCGCGGCCGGCGGATCGGGCTCCTTGGCCTGCGCCGGCAGCGGCGTGGTGGCGTGGGCGAGGATCTGCGCGGCGAAGGCCTGCGCGTCGAAGAGGACTCCGTCGTTCCCGGTCGAGGTCACGAGCGGCCTCCCGGATGCAGAGGCCGGTGGAACCCGGCGGCCATCCCGCTGCGGATGATTCCCGCCGACCGGCGCTCCTGCCCCGGCCGCGCGGTGGCGGCGGTCTCCCGCAGCGCCCGCTCGGCGGCCTCGCCGCTGAGGTGCCCGGCGGCGACCAGCCCACCGGCGGTGAACGCGGCCCGGTTGAGCTTCTCGGAGAACCCGGCCCCGTCCGCCATCGCGCCGCAGGCGGCCACCTCGGCCAGCACCGAAGCCAGCGCCCGGTTCGCCCGGTCGCGCCCGCCACCGGCGGCGATGACGGCCTCCAGGGCACGGGCAGGCACCGGCCGGGGCCCGGGAATGGCCGGCGCGGGCAGATGACCGGTCCGCTCCAGCTCCGCGGCCAGCCACCCCGGCAGCACAGCAGGCTCCCGTACCGCACCCACCGCCGCGTACGTACCCGCGCTGGTGCTGGTCCCCGGAGCGACGATGTACCCACCGTGCGCCCGCACATCGACCTGCCACGCCAGGCCCCGGCCGGAGCCCGACCCGGTCGAACACTGCCAACGCCGCCCGTCCGGCACCCGGTACCAGACGTGCAGCCCGCCCGACGGCGTACGCACCCGCAGCGTGCCCTCGTCCTCCGCGGGGCTGACCGCGCCACGCAACGCGGCCAGCCCGGCCAGCGTGTGGAAACCGTTGGCCAGCCCCGTCAGATCCACCTGCTCCGGAATGGCGATCCCCGGCAGGATCCGGTCCCGCTCCGGGACCGGCTGCGCATGCGCGTCGACATCGATGACCACAAGGCCAGCGGGACCACAGGCCACTCCGACCCCGAACTCCGGGTGCCGGCCCCACCAACGGTCGATACGGGCGGGATCCAGCGTCGCGGCGTGAAAGCCATGGCACCAGCGACCCGCGGGCAGACACGGGCAGTCCCGGTACGTGTGGCGCCCCGGCTGGCGGCACCCCTCGCAGTTCGCGGCAGGCGTCTTACGGCCAGGCGCCAGCGGATGGACCGGCCAGCCCCGGTCGGCACACCAGCGGGCCAGAGCTGACGACGGCGACCCTGCAGCGACCGAAGCCGAGGGAGTCGGCCGCCCTGAGTCGCTGCGAGGAATCCGCAGCTCAGAAGGCATGACGTTCCCCTCACAGCGACCGAAGCGACTCAACAACGCACACAGACTAGCGAAGCCTCCGGCCCACGTGACGCGCACCGCGCGGACAAACCCCAGCTCCCTCCCGAGCCCCGGCCCGCAGCACCGGCGAACCAGCGACCCAAGACCCGACCCAGCGACCGGACCCCTTTCAGTCGCTCCTCACCGCCCATCACAAATCCCCAGCTCAGAGCCGTATCCGTCGACAAACAGCGACTGAAGCGACTGAAGCTCTCTATATATGACGCACACGCGCGCGCACGAATGTCCTCATATACCCGCACCGACAGTCGCTTCGGTCGCTCCACCCTTCACAAACCCGCCCTGACCTGCACCCATGCCAGACCCGCCGCAGCGACCGACCAAAGCCTCAGTCGCTGTCCCTCAGTCGCTGCCACCGGAACGTCCCCCGACCGCAGCCCGCCAACAGGCGCCGAGCGCCCGCCGTCGGCAGGGTGGAGACATGACTTCCACGGAGCCGCGATGGTCACGGCGCTGAACCGACCCCTGGGCGTCGGACTCCTGCACCATGCCAACACCCTCCCCGACCACATCGCGCTGACCATCGGTCGGCGCGACTACACCTACCAGGAGGCCGCGCACACCGCCCGCCGGTGGGCGGCCCGCATCGTCGAGGCAGCCGGACCCCGCCCCCGGCGGGTCGGTGTCCTGGCCTGGCGCAGCGAGCCCGCCTACCTCGGAGTGGCCGCCGCGCTCTTCGCCGGGGCTGCCTTCGTCCCGCTCAACCGGCACCTCCCGCTGCGCCGGACCCGGGCCATGCTGGAGCGGGCCGACGTCGACGCGCTCATCGTCGACGCCGCCTCACTGCCCCAACTACCCGAACTCCTCAAGGACCTCCCGCGGCGGCCCCCCGTACTCCTGCCCGACACCCTGCGCGCCGACGCCCCCGACCTCGGCGACGCCCACGTCCTGGACGCGGCCGACCTCTCAGCCGCTCCACCGCTGGACCGACTCCCCGAGGCAGGTCCCGACGACATCGCCTACCTGCTCTTCACCTCGGGCAGCACCGGCGAGCCGAAGGGCGTCCCCATCACCCACTCCAACGTCCGGTCCTTCCTCGACACCAACCAGGACCGCTACCGGCTGACGCCTAAGGACCGGCTCACCCAGATCGGCGACCAGACCTTCGACCTCTCCGTCTTCGACCTCTTCATGGCCTGGGAGAACGGCGCACGCGTCTGCGCCATGGACCCGCGGGAACTGCTCGCCCCCTCCCCGTTCCCGCCCTACCTGGAGCGCAACGGGATCACCGTCTGGTTCTCCGTCCCATCGGTGGCCGCCGCTCTGCTCAAGCAGGGCATCCTCACCCCCGGGTCGATGCCCACCCTCCGCTGGAGCCTGTTCTGCGGCGAAGCCCTGCCCAAAGCCACCGCCGAGGCCTGGCAGGCCGCCGCGCCCGAATCAACCGTGGAGAACCTCTACGGCCCGACCGAGCTCACCATCGCCTGCACTGTCTACCGCTGGGACCCGCACACCAGTCCCGAGCAGTGCGTGCACGACAACCTCCCCATCGGCCGGCCCTACCCCAGCCTCCGCACCCTCATCGTCGACGAGGACCTCACCCCCGTCCCCGACGGAGACACCGGCGAACTCTGCGTGGCCGGCCCCCAAACCACCCCCGGCTACTGGCAGGCACCCGAACGCACCGCCGAACGTTTCTTCGAGCGGGACGGCAGCACCTACTACCGCACAGGCGACCTGGTCCGCATCCACCACGACCAGCTGGTCTGCATCGGCCGCAACGACCAGCAGGTCAAGATCGACGGCTACCGCATCGAACTCGGCGAAATCGAAGCGGCCCTACGCCAGTCCGGAGCAGCAGAAGCTGTCTGCCTCACCTGGCCGGACGAAGCAACCATCACCGCCGTCCTCTCCGGCGCCACCGACCCCACCGCCGTGGCCAACGCCTGCGCCCACGCTCTCCCGCCCTACATGCTGCCCAAGTCGCTCCACACCCTCGAGACCATCCCGCTCAACGCCAACGGCAAGGTGGACCGCCCCGCCCTCCGCCGCTGGCTGACCACCCACGCGGCCCACCCCCAGGGGCTCAGCCCCTCGTCTGGGTGATCTCCTCGGCTGCCCACTGTGCCCATTCGCGGCGCATGGCGTTGAACCGGCGGCCGTACTCCAGGACGATCCGGCCGTAGACCGAGAGGTTGCTCTCGTCCCAGTCCACGGACTCCATCAGCTGGCTCAGCTCCTCGTGCACCTGGTCGGAGAGGTCGGTCAGCTCCGTCAGGTAGCCCCGGGCCTGGCGGGGGGTCAGCACGCCGAGGAAGAACACCCGTAGCAGGACGTCGCTGCGGACGGTGCGCTGCGGCTTGGTCTCGGTGAGCCAGTGCCGCAGCTCGGCCAGTCCCGTGTCGGTGAGGGCGTACTCCTTGCGGCCCCGCGGCCCCTCGGCCGACACCGTGATCAGCCCGGAGCTCGCCAGCTTGGTCAGCTCGGTGTAGATCTGACTCTGTGTCGCCGGCCAGACGTTGGCCAGCGACGTCTCGAACAGTTTCAGCAGGTCGTACCCGCTGGCGGGGCGCTCCGAGAGGAGGCCGAGCAGCGCGTGTCGAAGGCTCATGGATCCACCCTACATTCCACAATTGACATGTCACACCCGCACCTTCTACTTTTGACATGTCAGAAGAGAAGTACCGAAACGGAGCACCTCATGTCCTACCTGCGCACGTTCCTCCCATGGATCGTCTTCGCCGTGCTGCCCTCGGGGAGCTGGCAGTGGGGTGGACTCGCCGCTCTGGTGGTCGCGGTCGCGGTGATCGTTCAGCAGATACGCGCCGGTGTCGGGCTCGACGCGCTGATCATCGAACTGGGCTCGGCCGTCTTCTTCGCCGCCCTCACCGTCGTCGCCTTCACAGACCCCCACTCGGGCCTCCACGACTACACCGCGGCCCTCTCCTCGGGCACGCTGACGGTCATCGCCGGCGTCTCGCTCGCCATCGGCAAGCCCTTCACCCTGGGCATCGCCAAGCGCACCACCCCGCGCGAGGTCTGGGGACTCAAGCCCTTCATCCAGGCCAACACCACCATCACCGCCGCCTGGACCCTGGCCTTCGCCCTGACCGCCGTCGCCCTCGCCTTCGAGGCGCACGCCGGAAACGGCCACTCGACCCCCGCCACGCTCATCCAGGTCGCCGGTTTCGTCCTCCCGATGATGTTCACCATCCGCTACGCCGCCCGCGTCCAGACCAAGGCTCGCCAGGCCGCCTGAACAAGCTCCGGCCGCAGCGAGGCGAGCGCGGCCTCAGCCAGGGGAACGCGGAGTGGGCGTCACCGCTAATTGGTGTTCCGATGGTCCTCGCCGGAGCGGCGGTCCGTGCCGGGCACCTCTTCGTTCACCCACCGCTGGGCCTCCACGAGGTTCGCAGCGGTGCCCGCTGGCTCGTAGGAGAATCCGTTCCACTCCTCCAGCGCCCTCGGCTCGTCGGGTCGGAGGTGCCCGCCACCGCCGTGGAGTGGGTGGTGTCGGCGGTGGACGTCCAGCGGCGGTCGGCGCCGTTTGTTGTATGCCGTGAGCCGGTCGCCGCCATCGACACGCGGAACCGCGCGGGACGGTTGGTTCGGCGGTCCGGGTCGGGAGTGTCTACCCATGGTGCCGATGGTCTCAGGCGGCGACGGTGGTCGGCCGGGCGGCAGCGAGGTCTGCCGCCCGGGCCCGTTACGCTGCCCGCATGATTCGCGCAGTCGTGCTGGACGTCGGAGAGACTCTCATCCGCGATGACCGTGGATGGGCTGTGTGGGCTGACTGGCTCGGTGTCTCCAGACATACGCTCTCCGCGCTGGTCGGCGCGGTTGTCTCTCAAGGGCGTGACAACGCCGACGCAGTACGGCTCATTCGGCCAGGCATCGACCTTGCAGCCGAACGCGAGGCCATGGCTGCGGCTGGCAAGGGTGAGTTCCTGGACGAGTCGGATCTCTACTCGGACGTACGCCCTGCTCTCACCGCGTTGCGTGAGGCTGGCGTACGGGTCGTCGTGGCAGGGAACCAGAGCGCCCGCGCCGGGGAATTGCTGCGGGCTCTGGAGCTGCCGGTGGACGCCGTCGCCACGTCTGGCGAGTGGGGCGTGGCCAAGCCCGACCTCGAGTTCTTCGCACGTGCGGTGGCCTTGGCCGAGACGCTGCCAGACGAGACGGTGTACGTCGGAGACCATCCCGTCAACGATGTGGGGCCAGCGGCGGCGGCTGGGCTGCGTACTGCGCATCTGCGGCGTGGTCCCTGGGGGTACCTATGGGCCGATCAGCCTGAGTCCGCTGCTGCGGATTGGCATATCGATTCCCTGCACGACCTAGTGGGAATCACCCGGTCCTGATGGCGGAACGGGCCCGCAACTGCGGGGCCGCTCGCTAACGTTCGGAGTGGAAACACCGAACGGAGTACGAGCATGCCAACCGAGGCTGCCCTCGCGCTGGGGAAGCGGATCGCCTACTACCGGCGCGTAGAGCGCATGACTCAGCAGCAGCTCGCCGATGCAGCAGGGGTGCACGTGGGCACCCTGCGGAAGATCGAGCGCGGCGCTCGGGGCGCCGGTGACGCAGTCCTGGAGTCGTTGGCTGCCGCGCTCAACGTCGATCCGTCGCGGCTCGAAAGCACTCGGGATCGAGCAGCTGCTCGTGTGCACGACGCCATGCCGGACCTCTCGGCCGTGATCTCTACCTACGACATGCCGGAGGACGGTCCCGTCCGCCCTCTGTCGGATCTGCGCGCTGCTGTCGAGAAGGCGGAGGAGTGGCGCCTTGGCGCCCAGTATGTGCGCATCAGCCGCCACCTGCCCGCGCTGCTTGCCGAGCTTTCTCGAGCGTTCCACTCGGATCCGGCTCAGCGGGAGGTGGCCAACCTGCTTGTCTCCGCATACCGCACCGCGGACGCCGTGGCCTACAAGTTCGGGGCTCGCGACCTGTCCGCCAGGCTGGTTGAACTCATGCGGTGGGCCGCCCAGCACGCCGAGGACGACGTCATCGACGCCACCGTTTCGTACGTCCGGACCGAGACCTACTTCGCGGCACGCGCCCACCAGGCCGGGCTCAGGATGCTGGAACAGGCTATCGACCGAGCGCCCGGCGCGAGCCGTACGGGTGTCGCCGCTCGCGGCGCGCTCCATATGCGCGCTGCTGTGATCGCAGGCCGGGTGGGGGATGCGTTAGCGGCCGACGTCCATCTTGACGAAGCTCGCCGACTGGGTGACCGGGTACCGGAGTCGGTGTATTCGGGGACAGCGTTCGGCCCGGACAGTGTGCGCATCCACGAGGTGGCCGTGGCTGTCAGCCTCGGCAGTGATCATGCTCATCGGGCATTGGAAGTGGCTCACGATTGGAAGCCTCCAGACGACCTGCCAGCGGAGCGCCGCAGCGGCTTCTACATCGAGCTGGCCCGGGCGCAGCTGTGGTGTGGGCGTCCCGAGCACGCTTTCGAGTCGTTGAAGGTGGCACGACGGATTGCGCCGCAGCACACACGCGAACATCGGTGGGTGCGGGAGGACGCCGCCACGCTTCGCCGCCTTCGGCGGGCCGATGCGGAGTCGCTGACGCATTTTGCCGAGTGGTGCCGCGCGGGTGAGTGACCCAGGCTGACCCTCGCTGGGTCAGTTGTGGCCGTTCTGTCGGATGACTATCTCCCTGTCAGCACCGAAGGGAGATGGGCCGATGGCCGAAGTGCGCTCGCTCGCCGAGGGCGGCGAGCACATCAGCATCGCGCGCCTCCACGGCGAAGCATGCTTCCACTGCGGAGTGGCCGCGAAGAAGCTGTATGCGGCGGGTCACATCACGCTGCCTGGACGCCATCGTGTGTGGCCCATCGTTGTCTGCGGTTCCCATCGCGACCGAGGCGATGCCTCATGAATAGCGCTGTGGCGAAGGGTCGATGGGCGCCGCATCTGGGTCCGAACGTGGTGGCTGTCCGGGCGGGTGAGTCGTGGGATGCGGTGCGGGTGTCGGTGCCGGTCGCTGAGGCCGTACTCTGCGCGCTTGGTCACCGTAGTGGTGCTGTGATTTCCGATGTTCATGGCGGGTCGCTGTATTGGCTGGTGCCGACCGGCCGTGCCTGTGGACTTTGGCGCCGGGTCCCTCAGGTTCAGTACCTGACGTCGTCTGACCGTGAGCTGGTCTATGTCGGTGTGCCTCCGGCGGGTGTGGTGTGTGGTCCGGGGGTGCATTGGCGTGTTCCTGGTGGGGCTCGGCCGTATCTGACGGATCCGTGCGTCCTCAGCGAGGCGCTGAAGACGGCGGTTGCCGCGATGTCGGGACTTACGGGGGCGTGGGAGTCGTGACCGAGACCGAGATCACGCTGCCGGATCCGAGGACTCTCAGCTTGGATCAGCTCAGCGGCTTCTGTTGTGCGCTGTGCAATGTCCCGCTTCGTGCTGATCGGCTGCTGGGCACGGTCGACGTCAGCTACGGAGGTCGGGTGGAGACCGAGGAGCTGTGGGCCTGCGCGCCGGCGTGCCGGGAACCGCGGACCCAGCCGTCGACCCCTCACAAGCCCAAGTTGACCGAAGCCACTAGCCAGTCGACG